>JBMFPI010000084.1:0-11536 GCA_049969195.1 Armatimonadota bacterium | reverse complement strand
GATCGCGGTCACGTTCATCCTGACAGACAGCGCGCACAACCGAACAACGATTACGGTGGATACCTCTCAATGAAAAGACTTGCCTTGCTCCTAACAGCAGTCGCTTCGTTCGCAGGGCGGATCGAAGCTGGCGACACTGTATACACCAGCACGCGAAATGTGAGCGGGATCGCGGTCGCGTCGGATGGATCGGTCTGGGCATCGACTCGGGGCGGCATCTTGCAGCGGGGCCCGAGCGGCGTCTGGCGCAAGTTCACGCGCGCAGACGGGCTGCCGTCAACCGAGGTTCTCGGGATTGCGGCGGACGGAGGAGCCATAAGGGCGACGTTCCCGACCGCGTCGGCTCGTTGGGACGGTAACTCCTGGCAGGTCGAATCGACCTCCGTCGCCGGCCCAAAGACCGAGACAGCACGCTGCGTCTGGCGAGGTGCCGAGTGGTTTGCAACGGCGGCCGGGCTGACGGTCGTCAAACGGGGCAAGGCGCGTCCCGTCGCACTGCCACAGTCGAAAGGCTCGCACATCTCGGCGCTCCTGCCGCGAGGCGATAAGCTCCTGGCGGCGATGTACGGCGACGGGCTGTGGAAGTTTGACGGCACATCCTGGACAAGGTTGGACATCGCGGTGCCCGACCGGGCTCGTGAGATCACAGCTCTGGCGGACCAAGGCAACACGCTCTGGCTCGGCACGCGCAGGGAGGGCGTCTGGGAATTCGATGGCAAGTCATGGCGGCAGCACCTCCAGCCGGACGAGCCCTATGATCACGATTGCCAGGCAATCGCGGTCTATGGGGGAATGCTCTACGCCTCGACTCTGCAAGATGGCCTGCTCGTACGAACGAAAGATGGCTGGACGCGCGTCGTCGAGCCCGAGCTGTCATCCAACTCCCCGAGGGAGATGGTCGAGTTCGGGGATGCGCTATATGTGCGGCACGCGAACGGCGAGGTGGACCGATTCGACGGCACGACGTGGACGCGAGATGTCTTCGCCGATCTGCCTCGAAAGGGCGTTACGGTGATTGCCGGTGATGCCGAGCGCCTCTACGCCGCGCTCTGGGGCGGATGGAGCGAGTTCGACGGGAAATCGTGGACCCATCACCTCAAGCATCCCGAACTGCAAGGGTGCGTGGTGACCGCACTGCTGCCGGATGGGAACACGCTCTGGGTCGGCACGCAGGGCAAAGGTCTGATCGAGTTCGACCGCAGCACCGACGCGCTGGCCGTTCACGACGAGCGCCGCGGGTTACCGGACGACTGGATCAAATGCATCGTCAGAGTTGGCAAGACCGTGTACGCCGGCACCTACTGCGGGGGGCTGACGCAGTGGGACGGATCGACCTGGAACGCGGTAGGCGATATCGGCAGCGTGGAGATATCGGCGCTCTGCCCAGATGGCTCGGGCGGCGTGTTCATCGGCACGCGGCACGGCCTGTGGCGACGCTTGCCCGACGGCTCGCTTCAGAAGATGCGACCGGGTATTGAGGTCCAGGCACTGCGCGCGACCGGTGCGGGCCTGTGGATAGGCTGCCGGACCGAGATACGCTTCGTTCCTGCTGCGTCATTATGAACCCGCGGATCAGTACCTGCTTATCGTCGTAGTGCTTGTGACCACGACCGGGGCCTCACCGCTCACCCCGGGCGCTCCGGAAACGCGCCCTTTCAGGTTCGACTTGCTGCTGCCCCGGATCAGCAGGCCGGTGGCCTCGTCTACCTGCACCGTCCCCTCGCCGGTCCCCGCGAGCATAAGACGAACGCCGGGCATAGGCTCCCGATGAAGCGACTTCACCTCTGTGAAGACCTTGATCTTTGCGACGCCGTTAGTCCGCTCCAGAATCTTGTAGTAGAAGTGTGAGATTTCTCCTGCGCCCTGAGTGCTTGTTGAGGACGACCTGCTCCAACGCTCACCGACCTCGACCGGTTCCGGAGGGAGAACGGAAAATACGCCGGCCAGGGCCGACCTCCAAACCGGCTCCGACAGGACCTGACCCGCGAACGCTGATGCAAGTGCTCTTACTTGATCGGGATAATCCCCGAGTGACCTTAGCGCCGCTTCGATAGCGGATTCCACGCCGGTCACCGAGCGAATTTCACCCGAAGGAGCAACCTCGACCGTGAAACTCTGTCCGTTGAGCCCTGCAAAAAACGCGTTCATGACCCGGCTCAGCTGGGACGCGCCTGTCTGGTCCAGCGAGTAGTTCACGTTCTCAAACACGGCCTTCATGCGCGCCATGCCTTCTGGATCCACCGACTCCACATTGAAAGCCAGGCCCAAGCTCAGCGACTCGACAGTCCCATAGCTGCCATTCTTGACGCTTGCTGTGCCGGCGTTACGGGTTGAGATCGCTATCTTGAAGGTCTGACCCTGCTTCAAATTCAGCCGCAAGGTGACCTTCTCGCCGCACACCGCGGTGCTCGCCAGCCCGAGGATCAGCCCGAGGCTCAGGAAGAGCGAGCTTACACGACTTCGCATAACGTATTCCCCCAATTGCACTTCACGCAGGAGTCACGGAAACTAACGTCCAACTTTTGCGACAGGCGCGTTTTCGGCGACTCTCCCACGTGATCAATCAGCGTCCAATTGCCGAAAACGCCGCGTTTGCGTTTTATCGTAACAGCCTGAACTAGCTCGCGGTTTCTGCCGGCGGAGCGAACCCCAACCGGTTGAGTTGGAACTGATTATCGTATGTACTCGTTCAGCACGTTTTCTATCAGTTCCTGGCGACCACTCTTGACCTCGGGTTCGCCGTGCTGGAGGGTATATTGCTCCAGCTCCTCCAAGCCGATCTGGCGCGATTCGATCTGACGACCAAGCTGGGATTCCCAGCCAGCATAGCGTTCCGAGACGAAACCGTCGAGGACCTTATCCTCGATCAGTCGAGCGGCGATCTTCAGGCCCCGGGCGAACGCGTCCATTGCGCCGATGTGCGCGTGGAAAAGATCTTCTACATCGATTGACTGCCTGCGTACTTTCGCATCGAAGTTCAGTCCGCCAGTCGTGAAACCGCCGGCTTTGAGGATCGTGTACATCGCGAGTGTCGTGTCGTATATGTTGGTCGGGAACTGGTCGGTATCCCACCCGAGAAGCTCGTCACCACGGTTTGCATCCACGGAGCCGAGAATCCCCTGCGCGGCACAGAACTCCAGCTCGTGATGAAACGTGTGCCCGGCGAGGGTAGCATGATTCGCCTCCACATTCAACTTGAAGTGCTGCGCCAGGTTATTCTTGAGCAAGAACCCGTAGACGCCGGCGCAGTCGAAGTCGTACTGGTGTTTGGTCGGCTCCTTGGGCTTCGGCTCGATGTAGAGCTGACCCGGAAAGCCGATCTTCTTCTTGTAGTCCACCGCCATCTGGAGGAAAATTGCCAGGTGCTCCAGCTCGCGTTTCATGTCGGTGTTGAGAAGAGTCTCGTATCCTTCTCGACCTCCCCAGAACACATATCCGGCGCCGCCAAGGCGGTTGGTTACTTCCATGGCCTTCTTGACCTGGCTTGCGGCATACGCGAACACTGCCGGGTCGGGATTGGTCGACGCGCCCGCCATAAAGCGCCGGTGAGAGAATGCATTGGTCGTACCCCATAGAAGCTTGACGCCGGTATCGTTCTGCAGCTTCTCGGCAAGGTCGACGATCCTGTCGAGCCGGCGGTTGGTCTCCGCCAGGTTGTCGGCTTCGGGGGCGATGTCGCGGTCGTGAAAGCACCAGAACTCCACTCCGAGTTTGGTGAAGAACTCAAACGCAGCCCTCAGCGTCATCTCGGCGCGCTCCATCGGATCTGCGGAGGCATCCCAGGGCCGTATGTATACTCCAGGCCCAAACGGATCGCTGCCGGACCCCTTGAAAGTATGCCAGTAGCACACCGCGAACCTTAGGTGTTCCGCCATCGACTTGCCGAGCACCTTCTCGTTTGCGTCGTAATGTTTGAACGCGAATGGATTTCGCGAGTCCGGTCCTTCGTAGTTGATCTTCTCCACACTCGGAAAGAACTCTGTCATGATCGTCACTCCGTGCTTGTTATTACATTTTCAGCATTTCCGAATCGATGACAATGGCCTGGTCGCGCCGTCTGCCCACACCAACCATACACACGGGAGCCCCAACAAGCTCGGCAATTCTAGCGACGTAGCGTCGGGCGTTCGGCGGCAGATCGTCAAACAACCTGGCCTCGCCTATCTCCTCTTGCCATCCGGGCAACTCCTCATAAACTGGGACAGCCCGCGCAAGCGCTTCGACGTCCGTCGTGAAATCGTGCACCTCGTGGCGGTCAATTGAGTAGGCTGTGCATATCTTGACAGTGTCGAAGCCCGAAAGAACATCCAGCAACGTGAGGGCGATGGACGAAACCCCGTTGATCCTAGCGGTGTACCGGACGGCTACGGCATCAAACCAGCCGCACCGCCTCGGCCGGCCGGTGGTGGTGCCGTACTCGCGTCCGCGCTCTCGGATGCGGTCGCCGACGGCGTCGTGCAGTTCGGTTGGACAGGGCCCAGCCCCCACCCTGGTCGTGTAAGCCTTTGCGACGCCGATGACGCGGTCGATCTCGGTCGGCCCGATGCCGGTTCCAACACACGCGCCGCCAGCCACACAGTGGGAGCTCGTTGCGAACGGGTATGTCCCGTGGTCGATATCGAGAAGTGACCCGTGCGCACCCTCGAACACGATGTTCGCGCACTCCCTAGAAGCACGCGCAAGCAGCGCGGAGGTATCGCATACAAATGGTGCGATCTTGCTCGCATAGCCGCTGTATTCCTCGTAGATGGCCGCCTCGTCGAGCGGCTGCCCACCATAGACTTCCGTGATCAGTCTATTCTTCCGCGCGATGCACTGCGAGAGCCGCGTTCGAAATCTGTCTGCGTCGATCAGCTCCCATATCCGGATGCCGGTGCGCGACATCTTATCGGCATAGCATGGTCCGATCCCACGCCCGGTGGTACCTATCCTAGCGTCACCTTTGGACTCCTCCTCCAATTGATCGAGCACGCGATGCCAGGGCATGATGACATGTGCGTTACCTGATATCTTGATCCGGTCGGCGGTCACCCCGCGCTTGTGCAGGTCGTCCAGCTCCCCGACAAACACGCTGGGATCAAAAACTACACCGTCCGTGATCACCGCGGTCACGCCCCTGTTCAGCACACCCACCGGGACGGTGTGGAACTTGAAGACCTCGTCCCCGATCACGACCGTGTGCCCGGCGTTGTTGCCGCCGTTGTATCGCACAACGTAATCGGCACTCTGGGCAAGATAGTCCACCACCTTGCCCTTGGCCTCGTCACCCCACTGCATCCCGATAACTACAAGATTTGCCATCTAATTGACTCCCAGAAGATTCCCTGACGCACGAGATTGTGCTACAGGCGCGATTCAATAACTTCCTGAAGCGCCAGCCACAGGCCCGGACGCTATTTTCGGCGCGGCGCAGCGGCCTGGCTCCGACCGGCCGGCAACCTGACGTGCTCCGGAAGACGTTTTCGACGTCGGGGACGTTCGGTCCTCCGTTTGATCCCGCCGCACCTCGGCATTTGCAGAACGACATCGGCCAGTCAGCCTTGTCTTGCGCCCGACCCGCTGATATAATATGGGCGTCACGGCTTGGCGAACGAAAGGCCGTGTCGGGGGCAGACGCATGAGTGTGGGCGGTCGATTCTCATTGCTTTCCGCGTCCGCGCGCGGCCTATGCAAGGCTGCGTGCATTCTGATGCTCTGCGTCGGCGCATGCGCCGATGTCAAGACCGGGATTTCTCTCTACAGGAGCGGCAAGCTCGACGAGGCCATCGCCGAGTTCAGAGCGTGTGCCGAGGCAAACCCCAAAGATGCCGACTCCAGGCAGTGGCTCGGCTTTCTCCTCCTGAAAAAAGCCGACTACAGGGGCGCGCTTGCGGCTTTGCAGGAAGCTCGCGATCTCAACGCCGAGGGGGCCGAAATCAGGTGCAACCTGGGAATGGCTTATTACGGAGTGGGTGACTATGCCAAAGCGGTCCAGGAATTCGAGAAGGCCCTCACGTTTCGGTCTAAATGGCCTGATTGCCTGGACAACCTGGGTACGGCGTACCTGCGACTCAGACAGCTCGACAAGGCAATAAGCGCGTATAGAAAAGCAGCCGCGGCTGCGCCCAATGACGCCGGCATTCGCAACAACCTCGCGCTCGCGCTCCAGGAGGCAGGGCGACTCGACGAAGCGACGGCAGAGTTCCAAAAAGCGGCCACACTTGCACCCCGTAAAGCCAGTATCGCGGCGAACCATGGATGGGCACTCAAGCAAAAGAAGGACTGGTCGGCGGCCCGGTCGGCATTCGAAAAGGCGCTTGCTGTAGACCCGGCGAACTATCAGGCTCATCTCGGCCTAGCTGAGGTTTATATGGCTCTCGGGGAGCGTGACAAGGCCGCTCGCCACTACGAGCAAGCCGTTCGGTTGAAGCCGGACGACACCGTGTCCCGCTACAACCTTGGGGTTATCTACATCAAGTCGGGCCAGTTCGCAAAGGCTGCGGATGCGTTCGGCGCGGTCGTCAGGGCAACCCCGGATGATGCCGAGGCGCTGGCGTACCTGGGCTGGGCACAGTTCAAGAGCGGTAATTCTAAGGACGGCGTAGAGAACCTGAAGCTGGCAACGGAGAAGAATCCGAAGCTGTCAGCGGCCTGGATCAACCTTGCTACCGCACACGCGGCCCTGGGCAACACCGCAGAGGCGATTAAGGCCTGGCAGTCTGTAATCGACCTTCAGCCGAACAACATAAGCGCGCGCCTGAACCTGGGCAGTCTCTTGTTGCGCGAAGGAAAGGCTGAGGATGCCCTGACGCATTATCAGGCCGCATCGAGAATAGATCCGAAGCGCGCCGAGGCGCAGTTCGGCATCGGCGCGGCCCTTGCCAAACTCGGCAAGTCGGACCAGGCCATTGCTGCATACCGAAAGGCCATCGAGTTGGACCCGAAGATGGCTACAGCCTACAACAACCTGGGCGTAGAGCTCGAAAAGAAGGGCAAGCTGGAGGAGGCAAAGGAGCAGTATCGCAAAGCAACCCGCCTGGATCCGGACAATGAGGAGGCGCGCCGCAACCTGGAACGCTTTGAAAGAGCACCGAAGACCGGGGCGTCCCCGGCCTCGGGAGGATAAGAACTCCGGGCAACCCACATATCTTTCTCGGAACCCGGATTGTCCGCTGCGCCCATGGCGATGATGTGCGCCGCTTTGGGGGCTAGTTTTCCGTTATGAAAACCATCGGTCTCGCGCCAAACCCCAACAAGAAGGAGGCTGTCGAGCTCGCTATCGAACTGGCGCAGTGGCTTGCCGAACGACACGTTCGACCGATCCTGGTGCGCGAAGTCGCTACGTCGGCGGGCGCAGCGTCTTTGGCCGCGGACGATGACGAGGTTGCGAGCGCCGATATGCTCATTGTTCTCGGCGGCGATGGCACGATGCTTCGCTGGAACCGGCTGGCAGCCCGGCTCGGCACGCCTATGCTCGGCGTGAACTTCGGCCAATACGGATTCATCACCGAGATACACCCCAAAGAAACGACCGCCGCGCTGAGTAAGATACTTCAGGGCGACTATGTCGTCAGCGAGCGGGTAGTCCTCAGAGCCGCCGTCTGCCGGGGCAGCGAGCGAACCGGCGAGTACTTCGCGCTCAACGACGCCGTCGTATCCAAGGGCCCGGTCACTAGAATGCTCGGCCTGCACACCTTTGTCAACGGCAGGTTCATCGTGACTTACAGCGCAGACGGCATAATTGTCTCGACGCCCACCGGCAGCACTGCTTATTCGCTGTCGGCCGGCGGACCGGTAGTTCATCCGAACGTCTCCGTGCTCATCATCACACCAATCTGCCCACACACGATGAACGCCCGGTCCCTGGTCATACCTGACACGGAGACGGTCAGGATTTGCGGCGAGACGAGCGAGCACGAAGTCGAGATCGCACTGACGATGGACGGCCAGGTTATGCACCGCCTGACGCCAGAGGATACCGTCGAGATATCCAAAGCAGACTTCGCGGCCAAACTGATCCAACTGGATCCCCAGAGCTTTTACAATAAGCTCCAGAACCGCCTACGTTGGGGCGAACGCTTTAGCGGCGAACAGCAATGCTGACCGAGCTGCACATCCGGAATTTCGCGCTGATTGATGAGCTGCGGCTAGAAATTGGACCTGGGTTGACCGTTCTGACGGGGGAGACGGGCGCGGGCAAGTCGATCATAGTTGATGCCATGGCGGCGGCCCTCGGCGAGCGCGCGGGGGCCGAGGTCGTTCGAACCGGCACAGAGAAGTGCACGGTTGAAGCGGTTTTCGACGTATCCGACAGTCCTGCAGCGGCGAGGGCTGCAGCAGAGCGAGGCTGCGAACCCGAGGATGATCTTCTCATCCTGACTAGAGAGATTGCGCGCGGTGGGCGCTCCCAGTGTCGGGTGAACGGACGCCCCGTCACCGCGTCGGCCTTGAGAGAGATCACCGCCCACCTGATCGACCTGCATGGACAGCACGAGCACCAGTCTCTTCTTAGCGTGTCGTTGCACATCGAAACCCTCGACACCTGGCTCGGCGATAGGATTACAGATCTGCGCAGCCGGGCGAGGACGGTCTACGATGAGCTGACGGCTGCGACCGCCGAACGCGAGCGTCTCTTGGGCGACGAGAGAGCGCGCGCGCGCCTGCTGGACCTTTACAGATTTCAGGCCGATGAGATCGCGGCCGCCAGGCTCGCACCGGGTGAGGATGAAGATCTCGAGGGTGAGAGGGATCGGCTGGCCAACGCGGAGCAGCTGAGAGCAAGCGCTTCGGAGGTCTATGAGACTCTCAACGGGGACGGTGCTGCCGTAGACCTGCTGAGCGCGGCGGCATTGGCGGCCGCAAAGATTACTGAGATAGATTCCTCCGCACTGCCGATCGCTGAGGCGATTAACTTAGCCCTTTACAGCGCCCAAGAGGCGGCGTCGAACGTGCGAGACTATTTGGAAGGCATAGACGCCGACCCGCACCGGCTGCAACAAATCGAGGACCGGCTCGACCTGATCCGCACACTCAAACGCAAGTACGGCGACACGATCGAGGAGATCCTTCGATATCGGGACGATCTGGCCACCAAGATCGACGAACTCACCCACTCAGAGGAACGTAGCCACGAGCTCGACTTCCGAATCGAGGACCTGCGCGCAAGCCTTATGGAAATATGCGACAGTTTGAGCGCGGCGCGCAGATCGGCTGCGCGAGATTTCGAAGAAGCGGTCGAAAAAGAACTTGCCGACCTGGCGATGGAGAAGACTCGATTTCAGGTCTCCATAGAGCCGGCGGAGCCGGGTCCGACCGGCGCAGACGCGGTCGAGTTTCTTATATCCCCGAACCCCGGGGAACCCGTCAAGCCGCTGGTCAAGATCGCATCCGGTGGGGAGATGTCCCGGATTATGCTGGCGCTCAAGACTGTCACGCGGCGGTCCGAGGCGCCGGTGCTCGTTTTTGACGAGATCGACACGGGCATCGGCGGCGTAACTGCCCACGTCCTGGGCGAGAAACTTGCCTCCCTAGCCTCGAGCTGCCAGGTCCTGTGCGTCACTCACCTGCCGCAGGTTGCCAGCAGGGCCGCGGCCCATATCGTCGTGGAAAAGTTTGTAACCGACGGCCGGACCTGCGTCCGGGTGAAGCCAGTGAGTGGCGAGGAACGAGTAAAGGAGCTTGCCCGGATGCTGGGCGGCGACGAAGCCTCCGAAGCAGCCGTCCGGCACGCGAGAGAGATGTTGGGCGTGCGAGTTGGAGGAGTCTGCGATGCGAATCAGCGGCCCGGCTAGGCTCGACAGGCGCACCAAGAACCTTGTCAGGCGCCTCAAACCGGGTGACATCGCCGTAGTTGACCACGAGGACATTGATTCAACTGCCGCGCGGATGCTCGTTGAAGTCCGCCCGGCGGCACTGGTCAACGCTTCTCGCTCGTGCTCCGGCAGGTACCCGAACCTGGGCCCGCGCGTTTTGCTCGAGGCGGGAGTTCCCATCATCGACGCCGTCGGCGGCACGGTCTTCGAGGTCCTCCGAGAGGGCGAGCGGATTGAGATCGAAGACGGCGTGATCTATCGCGGCACGGAGGCGGTTGCCTCCGGCGAAATGCTCACCCTAGAGCGCGCAAACCAACTGATCGAGGATGCTAGGGCTAATCTCGACACAGTTCTCGCGGATTTCGCCGAGAACACCCTCAGTTATGTATCCAGGGAGCGGTCCCTGCTGCTCGACCCAGCCAATCTGCCCGAGGTCGATACGCCTATCAACAACAGGCAGGCTCTTGTCGTTGTCCGCGGCGAGAGCTACAAGGAGGACCTCGCGATCATCCGCCACTATATCCGGGAGGTCAAGCCCGTCTTGATAGGGGTTGACGGGGGCGCAGATGCGCTCATCGAGTTGGGACTAAAGCCCGACCTGATTGTCGGGGACATGGACAGCGTAAGCGATGAGGCGCTGAGAAGCGGTGCTGAACTCATCGTCCACGCTTATGCCGGCGGCAACGCGCCGGGACTGGCACGTCTCCAGAGGATGGGCCTTGAAGCCAAGACCTGCACCGTCCCTGGGACCAGCGAGGACCTGGCTCTGCTCCTGGCCTACGAAAAGGGCGCGGAGCTGATAGTAGCGGTAGGGACTCACTCGCACTTGATCGATTTCCTGGACAAGGGTCGACGAGGCATGTCGAGCACTTTTCTTGTGCGCTTGAAGGTCGGAAATCGCCTGGTGGACGCCAGGGGAGTCAGCAAGCTATATCGTTCTCAGCCGAGCCTGCGTTACGTGGGCATTTTGGCGCTTGGGGCTCTCGTCGTGCTGTTTACTGTTATCGCGCTTTCGCCTTCGCTCCAGGACCGCGTTCGGCTGATGACGCAGGACTTCCGCGCACAATTCTGGGAGCTTTACACCCGTCTGCGCCCGTGGGAATGGAGAAGATGATCCCGTGATCGACATCAGATACCACGTTTACAGCCTTGCTGCCGTGTTTTTTGCCTTGGCTATAGGAATAGTCTTCGGAACCACGTTCGCCAAGTCGTCGCCATCGACAGAGTCCGAGCGCCGTACGATCCAGCGCTACGAGAATTCCATGCGGATTCTGAAACGCGAGCTCGAGAAAGCCGCCGAAGACGCCGCCAGGCTCGAAGCAGTGGCCAGGTCTTGCGAGGAGTTCTGCAATGCCGCGCTACCCATAATCGTCCAGGGAAGGCTCCAGTGGAGAAACGTAGCCATTATACAGACCGGCGATTATGATGACGTCACCGGCTCGGTCAAACGCGCGCTCGAACTTGCAGGAGCACATGTGACGAGCGTAACCAGCATTAGCCGTGCGTTTCCGTTCGACGACGAGGCAAAGATCGCCGCCGTTCTGAAGAGCTTCGGCGCCGGCGAGGGGGAGAACAATAAGGCAAAACAGAGACTTTTCAGGATAATCGCCGATACGGTCAGAGCAGGGACCTACGCACACCTTGTATCGAAGCTGGAAGCTGCCGGGGTAGCAAAGTTCACAGGCACCTATGACAAGTATATGAGGGTGCGGATGATTGTGCTCGTCGGGGGATCGGCCGCAGAG
>JBMFPI010000083.1:0-11558 GCA_049969195.1 Armatimonadota bacterium | reverse complement strand
ATGTTGCCGACCGTCACCGTCCGCCGGTCGGTTGAGACGGTCACCTGGGCGCCAGCCACGGTGGTCCAGTTGTTGGCCGGGTCGCACCAGAACAGATTGACCGTATCCCCCGCACCTAGCGGGTTCACCAGCGTGAACGTCAGCGTCACGGGCTGGCTGAACGTTGTCCCGCCAGGCTGGCATAGTGCGGCCGCGACAAACGCGGATCCCGCGAGCTTCTCGTAGCCGGCGTCGGTCGTCGTTCTCGATACAACTGTAGGAGTAACCCCCGCGGGCGCGGCCCCAGGCGGCACGGTCAGAGTCACCTGAACGGTCGGCGTAGGGCTTCCATCTCCGCCGCCGCCCCCGCCGCAGCCGGCGACTGCCAGCACAGCCGCGCATATGGGATACAACAACCACGTTACCTTTCGCATCAACAATCACCTCATGTTCCCGTAAGGACGATAAGGACCTACATTCAATAAGCCCTTCGACGCACCGTGTCGGAACTCCTTGATTTATATGTCCAGGGCTACTTCTCCGCCACACTGGTATGGATTCCACGGCACCACAAACCGCCGACCACAAATCCTTTTTGATCACCCAGCCCGTGCCGGCGCCCGCCGGGCCGAAGTGGCATACCCCACCTTATCCGGGAGCACAATTGCCCTTTCCCTCGACGGGAGAGGGCAGGGGTGAAGGTGAGATGCGTTTCTGATAGCCCGAGGCATGCCTCTCGTACCCTTCGGAATGCTGCGGGAATCCAGGCCAGCGCGTGCTTGCCCGGCGACCCTGCCCAGCCATTCCCGCGGCACGGAGGATGAACGGGTCGCTCGGCGTGTGCGTTCAGAAGACTGTGCCGAGACCCTCACGCGATTTCGTCTTGACAGTCTTCACACCAAGGGGCCATAATGGTAATGACGGCAGCGTGCGGCAGAGGAGGGGGTAATGAGCAACAAAGCAGCGCTCGGGGTGCTGATCGCGCTGGCGGCAGCGGCCTGTCTGGCAGGCCCGGCAGCCGCTTGGACCACCGTCGGAGACGGAATAGAGTACCAATCATTTACCACACCGGACCCGAACAACCTGTTTGTGTGCAGAATGCTTCGGAGCAATCCTAACGCAGTCATCGACACCACCCTTGCAAACGGCTACGTCAAAGGCGGCAATACTCAGACCGTTCGCAATCAGGCTGCCCTCTACGACGACTCGATCACCTGGTGGGGTCAGAGTTGGGGCGCCAGGAATGACGTCATCTGCGCGGTGAACGGGGACTTCTTCAACTCGAGCGGCATCACGGGCGGGCAGTGCCAGTCCGGCTGGTATGTCAAACGCTTCGTCGATTGGGGCGGCTACAGCGGGTTCGGCTGGAACGTCAACAGAGTGCCGTTTTTCGGCGGGTGCGTCTATCACAAACCCGCGCAGCAGTTTGTCCAGTATGTCGCGAGCGGCGTAACCCAGCAGTTCAATGGGATAAACTGCGACCGAATCGCCAACTCGCTGGTAATCTACACGCCGCAGTACTCAACCGCGACTCCCTCGGCTACATCCGGGGCGGAAGTGCTAGTTGAGCTGACGCGGCCCCTCGTTATCTTGAAAAGCCCCAACTATGTCCAGGGTTACGTGCGGGCGATATGGCAGAACTCCGGCTCGCACAAGATCCCCTTCGACCATATTATCCTCTCGGCTGACGGCACCGCCGCGACCACGCTCGTGAACAACGTCTCCATCGGCGCCGAGGTCCGGATATCGCAGTATCCGACTGACTATAACGAACCCGACACCAGCGGAGACGGCGGATGCGCTTACGAAACCGGTCTCGACTGGAACAAGCCGTTCGGCGCGGTCGGTGTCAACTACCGGTTCCTAGAAAACGGGGTCGTCCGCCCTCCGGACCCGAACCATTCCGGCTACGCCGGCCTGATCGTTCGCAATCCGAGAACCGCAATCGCTTATAACGACACGTATATCTTCCTGATCGTCTGCGACGGCCGTTCTTCCCAGAGTGTCGGCATGACTATGACGGAGCTCGGAAACTGGTGCAAGAACACGCTGGGCGCAACTGATGGGCACAACCTGGACGGCGGCGGATCGTCGACAATGGTAGTGAACGGGGTGGTGAAAAACGTGCCGTCCGATGGCTCCGAACGCGCTGTCGCCAACGGGGTCGTGATGGTAAACATCCTGCCGAAGCAGCAGTCCAGCACTTTCGGCACCGGTGCTACCGTTAAGACGAATACCAGCGGGACTAACGTGCGGCTCGGCCCGGGAACCAACTTCGGCATTGTGGCCAGCCTGGCCGCCAATACGCAGGGGGTCGTGGTCAAGCACACCGTCAACGGTGTCTACGCCAAGGGCTATTACTGGTGGAAATGTGACTTCAGCGGAACAGTCGGATGGGTCGCTGAGACACTGCTGACACCGGTTGCTTCCGCCCCAACAATCACCCAACACCCAGCGCCCGTCCAATCGTGTGTAACCGGCTCCGCGGTGTTCACGGTTGGAGCAAGGGGAACCTGGCCGATGCAGTATCAGTGGCAGAAGAACCAGCAGAACCTCTCCAACGGCGGCAGGTTCTCGGGAGTGGACACCGATACGCTGACCATATCGTCTTTGGAGGCCGGGGACGCGGGCAACTACCGCTGCATAGTCACCAACGCTTACGGAAACGCAACGTCGAACGAGGCCGCACTCACCGTGGGGCCGGGGATGTCCGTAAGCATAGGCCCGCCGAACGTGCCGTATACTCGCACCGGTCCCGTGAGATATACGGTAACCTACACCAACGCCTCCTCGATCACGCTGACCGGGTCCGACGTTATCGTCCACAAGACGGGCACGGCCGACACCAACCCCTGGGTCACCGGCGAGGATAGTACGACCCGCTACGTCTTCATGACCACTTCCGGGGACGGCACTTTGAGCATCTCAATTCCCCCGGGCACGGCCGTCGGGTGCGGCACGTGTCCCGGCGCAGGGCCGAGCCAGACCGTGATAGTGGACAATACCGCGCCGGGCGCGGTAACGGTCACCGACGAGGGATCGTGGACTCCTTCACTAACCACACTTTCAGCTTCCTGGACCGCTGCTTACGAGGCGGGGTCCGGGGTCAATCGATACGAATACGCCATAGGCACGTCCCCGACATCTCAGGACGTAAGAGGATGGACCTCAGTCGGAACGAGCCGTTCGGTCACGGCCTCGGGGCTGAGTCTTCAAGAAGGACGAACCTATTACGTCCAGGTAAGGGCGGTGGATAACGTCGGTCTTATCGGCCCAGCCGCGGCGTCTGACGGAATCACCACCGCACCCGGAGTAGACCCGATAGGTTCGGTCTGGGTGCTTCCGAACTCGCAGGGGCTTTCGATTCGCGACAAAGTGGTCACGGCAGCCCTGCCTGGTGCGTTCTGGCTGGAGGAAGCGAACCGCTCAGCGGCCATAAAGGTTGTCTCGTCGGCCTCGGTGAGCGCGGGGAACAGGGTGAACGTGGCGGGTGTCCTGGGTATGTCCGGCGCGCAACGGGCGCTGATTGGTGATGTAGTTCACAGCGTGGGCTCCGGCGTGATCCCGGCGCCCGTGGGCACTACGCAGCGCGGGCTTGTGGCAGAATCGTTCAATGCTCTCACTCCGGGCGTCACGGGCGGATGCTCCCTTTACAACATCGGACTGCTCGTCAGATGCTGGGGGATTGTCACGTACTCCGACTCCTCGAACCCCAACGACGCATACTTCTACTTTGACGATGGGAGCGGCCTTTCCGACGGCAGCGGGCATAGGGGCGTCAGGGTCAAGTGCGGCAACGCGGTCCCGCCGGCCTCCGGGCTGGTGGGCGTCACCGGAATACTCGCGACCGAGCAGGTCGGGCCGAATGTGGTTCCTGTGCTTCTGATCAGAAACCAGGCCGACATTCAGCCCTTGTAGGAACGGATACCTAAAAAGCCGGCGTATGAAGCGTTCGTAGAACGCGCATGTCGTGCTCGCCCTAGCGAACGGAGGCCCAAAAGTCCGCGGCACGCCAGAGGCTCGGGTAAGGTTATCCGGGCGACTGAGTTTGTTGCGATAGACCGCAAACCGGGCGCTCACGAGGATTTTTCCGTACGCTGCGGGAACGGCACGGTGCGATGGAGTGCCGGGTATGGGATGACCCGAGTTCCCACAGGATAGAAAACTACGATAGAACGGACACTGAGCGTCTTCGGTGATTCGACGCACCTTAGCTAAGCAGGAGAATCGCCGAAAGCGCGTCTATGGCAAGAGCCTGAAACCCCGGCCCGGGCTAAAACTCCCCGGCCCATCCGGAACTAGAAACTCCCTCTCCCTTTACGGTAAAGGTTTGGGGTGAGGGTGTCAATCCATCCTGATCGTTCGGGGCAGCGTGTCTGGAGGATCAGAATGGAAGGCCGTATCAGTTCAGTCTTGCATATACGCACTCCGGGACACTGTCATCCTGAATGATTCAGGATCGATCAATCCGGCGCCTGTGTGTTGAGACAGGTTCAGCATAACGCGATTCCCGGGGAACTGACCTGTCTCAGAAGGTCAGGTAATCGGAATCGCGGGGCTGGCGAGGCCCAGCAGTCCCGAGAGCAGTGCCCAGACAATGCCGGTCGCGAACTCGCCCAGGATCAGGCCGAGGAAGAACGGGCGGAAATTGCGGTAGCTGGTCGCGCCGCCGTATCGAAGTATCAGCGACTTTGCCAGCCATCCCACAAAGAAAGAGCTCCAGTACACTATTGCTGGCCACGCACATCCGATGGCGTATCCAAGGGGATGAAATGGCCACCACCAGAACCTCGCGCGCATCGCATATAGAAAGAACGTGAAGGTCGTCCCGACCGCAAACCACACCGGTGCGCGGGAGTCAAAGTATGGAACCTTGTTCATCAGGATGCCCGTGGACTCGTCGAAATAGAGTCGCGGGTTTGCCATGAAGAACCAAGAGTTCAGGTGAATCCCGCCGTAAGTGTATATGATCCGGAGCTGGATCATCAGCGCCGCGAATCCTGCGACCACTATGGAAAGCGCTACTCCTATCGCCATCTTTCTCTTACGCGCGCCGACCATATCCGCGCCCTTCATGCTGTCCATGAACGCGGGCATAACGTTGCGGGGATCGCGCATAAAGATGCCGTTAAGAAACGCAATCACTGTCAGGTTCTGCGCCCCCAACACGGCCTTGGGCGCGGCCACAGCCCACAGGTCCAGCGGCCTGAACACCGGCTGTAGCATCAGCAGGCCTACCTCCGAGACGAACCGCGTCAGCACCAGCATCACGACCAATATGAACGACCCGACCATAAAAGCGCCGACCCACACGTTCAGTCCCGCGGCCTTAAGCCAGACCAGCATCGCAAGGAACGAGACCACCCCGCCCCAGAACGCCGTGCGGTAGCTCATGTACTCGTCTTCATCGAGGTGTTTCCAGTCCCGACCAGAGCGCAAATCCCGGAACACGCGCTGTGCGACCAGTCTCAGGTGCGGCCTGGCAAACCAGAACATGGTAATCGCGATTGCGACAAATGCCCCGGTCGATTGGTAACCCTGGTAGAATCTCGTGCCGCCGTAGAGGGGGGTCTGGTCGAGGTGGTGGCCCAGATAGAGCGCGATGAAGTCCTGGAACCGGAAGAACAAGAGGAAGAACCACATGCTGAACGACACATCCAGCGGCAGCAGGTACGCGAACCCGATGATCGAGAACGAGAGCACTAGAAACGTGACGATCATCTCGTTCCACGGCCTTGTGACGAAAAGCGAGTTCAGCACGAAAAACGACGGCAACTCGGGCACGCTCGGAAACGACCGGTGCAGGCCGTTCATCGAATGGATCAGAGCTGGAAGCGCAAAGCCCAGCCACATCGCCCTGCTGCGAACAAACGAGCTAGAGGATTCCTGGTTCACCAGTTCTATCGGGAGCTGGACGAGAGGAAACGTGAGCTTCTCGTTGTCCACCCATTGACGGCGGAACAGGGTGGCTACGCATGCCATCAAGAAGAACATAAGAAACGCGAACACCAACCATGCTGCGACCGGCCTGATCCACAGCGCCCACGGCACCTGCTCGCCGACCCGCAGCCCCTCGTAGAACCGCACCGAGACAAACTGGCGCTCGGGGCCGTCGGGATCCCACGGCACAAGCCACGGGGCGATGTGCTTGTAGAACATCTTCTGCCAGAGGCGGTCCTGAGGGTTGGCGAAGTAGTTGATTCCGATTAGCTGCGGCAAGAGCTGCGTCATCAGGCCGAACGACGAGATAAGCGCCGCGCACACGAGCATAAAGTAGATAACCGCTAGCTCCGCCGAGTTGAGCCCGAGCCGCTTCGAGAGCTTTCGCACGAACGCGTTCGCCAACAGCAGCACGATCAGTATGCATATGGCACCGGGGGGCATGTGAGTCGCGCCCAGCAATATCGCGTCGATGCTGCCGCCCCGGCTCGCAATGAGCTCCGAAAACGCGACGATCACGCACACCCCGACTACCGCTGCTATGCCGATGAGGTAGGTTCTCATCCGGACCTGGGCCCCCGACATCTCGGGATCGTGGTCGTACGAAGACCCGGGCTGCTTGCACACTCGGCAGCGTGGACGAAACAGATTGGCCGCGTGCATAACCCAAATCCCGAAACATCGGGGGAAAACAGCGCGCAAGGGCGATTGGGTTGTTAGGGAGGACCGGCTCATCGGCTAGATCGTATCACGTAGCGGAGCGCCGGGTCAACGCGGCTGAGCTTACGCCGGATCACCGAGGGCGTTACGTGCGGGTCTTGCGACTCGGCAGGCACGCGAGCCTCAGGCGCACTAAGAACAAGACTGCGATGCAGATGCCGCTGAACACCATCATCAGCACAGCAGCCGAGGTCGGTGTTTGAGGCAGAACCTGGTAGTTCCACACGGCGTGAAGGATCGAGACGAGAATGTAGGTGAACAGAACCGGATTGGTTACCTGAACACTTACCCGACGCTCCCGCCAGAGCACCGCCGCGAGCGAGCTGCTCAGGGCAGCGTGGACAAGGCTCGTAAGCAACCGGGCCAGCATGGTAGCGGCAATCAGGTCGATGCCGCCGCGCCGATAAGCGGCTACAAGGTATCCGACGTTCTCCACAGATGCAAAGCCGAGCCCCGCCGCCGCGCCGAAAACAAGCCCGTGTAGTTCTGTGTCGTACTCCCGGCGTCTTATAAGCCAGAAGAGGGAGCACACCTTCGCCAGTTCCTCTGCGGCTCCGATTACCACTGGAAGAGCAAGCACGAATCCCACACTAAGACCGACTCCAAACACGACCAGGTAGAGCGGCAGCGAGGCCGCGGCTGCTATTGTAGCCCCGCTCAGACAGGCAAGCCAGACTATGATGGGTCTTACACCACGCACCACCATGGCCGCGGCAATGAATGAGACGAGCGCTACCGGGGCACACACCGCCCCAAGTGTGGCCGCAGCTGTCGCGAACGTGCCCCGGCTATCCGGCACCAGCTCGGCAAGCACGAGAGCGGTGAGAAAGAGCGCGATGTTGGCCAGGAACACGACGGCCGGCGTCACATAGTCAGGTGAGAGAGCCGCTCTGCGCCGGCGCCGCCCAAACGGTTCGCGACACGAAGTACACACCGAAGCGCTGGGCACGTTGGGTGCACCGCATTCGGGGCACGGTTTGGTACGCAGGTCGGCGAAACACTTGCCGCAGATTGGGGAAGCGAGGTCGTTCTCATGCCCGCACCGCGAACAAACCGAAGAGACCAACCCCGTCCCGCATTTCGGGCACTTCCGCGCGCCGCGGCCCACTAGCGTTTGACAGCCGGGGCACATTATCTGCTGGGCTGCCGCGCTCATTCCGCGCTCCCTCCCGACGGCTGCGGCCCGGCTGTTTTCTCGTCTGACGCTGCCCCGAGCTCGTCTTTGCTGGACTTTCCTTGTTGTCGTTTAGCAGGCTTGGACGGAGGAGAGTCTGCTATAAGCGTAATCCCGGCCCGAGCGACCAGGTCCCCGAGCTCCGACAGGCGGCCGGCGTAATTCTTGCTGTCTTTGTTGAACTCCCGCTTTAGATCGTCGGCAAGAGGCCCGAGTAGATCCTTGCGTCCGAGTTCTATCACCCTTCTCATCACTTTTAGCCCTATCTCGCCCGCACGCGGATCTTCGACTTCGACTAGCGCCCGTGCCACCCGAACCTGTAGTGGGGGATTGAGCTTTTCGATCCAGTCATCTGTGATCTTTTGCAGGAGTTTCTTTGCCTCGCCTCTGGTCCTTTCCGCGCGTGCCAGGTAGCTAAGGCAGTCGGCGTTGGAGTTGGGGTCCGATGATGTCTGCAGGCATTCTTCGGCCCACTTGGTAGCGTCACTTTTCCGAACCGCGAAGAACTGAGCCCAAACCAGGAAGTGCAGGCACTCGGCGCGGCGCCTGCTTTTCTGCCGGTTAACTGCTATATCTAGGTACCTCTTGGCCGCGCCCTCTGCCCTATGAAGCTGGTCCTGATCAATGGACTGGCTCGGCGGCTGCGGGTTTTGGTCAAAGGCCGAGGGACTCGGCGACCGTTCAAGGTCATAGAAGCGTTCCAGTTCGACGCGTGGCGCCAGTTTTCTCCATTCCCTCTCAAACGACCTGTAGGCGGACTCTTCTTCCCTGATCTCGCGCGTCTCCGCGACGTGCGCCCTGATCTGAGGCATCACGCTCCCCACCGCTCTCACCCCAAACACCAGCGCAATCAGAAGAGCGGCGGCGGCAGACGCCCCGAGATACCGCGACCATATCCGCCGGATTCGAGGAAGGCCAAGGGCCAGTCCGTACGCCGCGGTCCCACCGACGACTGCGCACAAAGCGACGCTCAGGAGGCACGTAGCCGCGTCCACGACCATCACGGGACCGGCCAACCTGTAGAGCCAGGGCATCGCAGCGAGAATCGTCAACGCCCCAAGCGCCGCCTCCCATCCGGATATGTCTCGGAGCAATCCATAGTCCGGATCGGGAAGCTGATCCTGTAGACTACTGCGCTGCGCTCCGAGCTGTTCCGCAAGCGCACGTTGCGATCCACACTCCCTGCAGTACGGCTTCCCGCCGTGGATTACCCGACACTCGGCGCAGACACTGCTCCCGCAATCGAAACAGATGCTGATGCGTTTTCGGGTAGGATGCCACACGCACAGCGTCGGGTCGACCGGCGCGGGTGCGGTCCCTGAGACACTTGACACTGCCTTCTGTGCGGTAGCCCGTGCTCGGTCGTAGTCCTGTCTTTTTCGCCGATCGCTCAGGACAGCGTACGCCTCACTGAGCAACTTCATACGCGCTTCGGCCCAAGATCGTCGCTCGGGCGGGTGAGTATCGGGGTGGAAACGGGCCGCAAGAACACGGTAGGCCTTGGCGATTACCTCGTCGGAGGCATTCGGGTTAACCTCGAGTATCTCATAATAATCCGGCGGCATCTTCATGCGCGGCGTCGCAGGTTCTCCTCAACGTCGATCACCACATACATCAGTTCGCCGAGAATGGTTAATAACAGCCACGTCAGCCAGCCTAAGATTGCGGTCGCAATGCCCGCCATAACCGCGAGAACGAATGCTAACGCCCCGCGGTCTTGCATCAAAATCAGCGCGGAGAGGCTTCCCAGCCCTGCGAGCACGTAGAAGACGATGCGCAAGATGGCCGCATGCTTTATCATCAGGTCTGCCGCGAGCTTGAGTCCGCGATATTTCGTTCCGCCTTCGGGAACAGGGCTCCGGAGCGGTTCAACGCGCGGGCCCCTGTGTGATGGTGCGTCGACTGTAGGGGGCATTGCGGGAACCCCCAGACCTATAACATCCGTCCCGGGCCGAGTCAGAGCGCCTCCGCACTTCGGACAGAACCTGTCCTTGTCACCGACCGCCGACCTGCAGTGTTGGCATATCATCGCTTGACCTCCGGTGAAAGCATCGGACTTGAGCCGTCCGTTAGGGCCTGCTGGAGCCTCGCGCCGCAACTTCGGCAGAAAACGTCCCCTGCATTTGCAGCCGCTCCGCAGTTCAGGCAGGCCACAGCCGCCTGCCGAGGTAGGCTGGCGAACGGTGCCGCGTCACCCGACAGGCTCGCTTGAGTCCCAGGCGATCGGTCTCGGCCCCGCTCCAAGACCTCCTGCTCGTCCGGTACCAGTCGCTCCCACATCCGTGCCGCAATCAGGTAGTTGACCAGCCTCTCAGGAGGATAGGTGCCACGCGGCATATTGTTAAGCGCGAGCTGCCGCCCGCCGCCGATGTCAATCAGGACGCAGGCCACACTGATTCCTTCCGCGCGCTCAGTGAAGCGCGTTATGACGTTCAGCGGCAGCAGTTGCGGCGCCGGGAGTCTGTCGGTAGTCAGCAGAAGGCGGTAGTTGGTCAGGACGTGATGGCCGTCGGTTACCGAGACCAGGAATTCGCCCCTGAGAGGAGTACGGGCGTGATCGAACAGAGCGTCGTACGCGCGCTTGGATATCTCGTGGAGAACAGACTCACCGTCGGCGCGCTGCACCAGACGGTTCAGAGGACCCTCCGGGACCAGCTTCTGCAGGGCGGCATCCAGGGTGTTTTGCTCAAACTCCGCGAAATCGGGGTCTAACTTACCAAGCAGCGCCCCCGACAAGCCGTCGAATAGATCAACCGCGCGTTCGAGGTTCAGCCGACGTCGCTGGTCGTTGGGGTTCTGGCATACCGCGAGTTCCAGCCGCTGCACCGCAGACAGCAGGTGCGACCACGCATCCCATAGCCCCCCACCATTCAGAATGACATCCCGATAATGCAGAAGCGATATCAAACCCTTGGCAAACGACAGATCTGGCGAGTCGGCGGGGAGAGATCCCAGCATTTCCTCGATGCGTGCCAACTGGTATCCCAACTGTTCCCGATCGCTGTGCGCCGCCGACTTCCGGCCCGTACGGGGCGCAGCCCGTACACCGGTAGCTACCGCCAGCTCCAGCACCTTGCACGCCTCAGGCACCCGGCCCCGCCTCAGCTCGTAGGCAGCAAGGGCGGCCAATCCCACCAGTCCGCAATCCAACTGCGCAAACCTCCTGGCTGCGGCAACCGCCAAGGCGGGTTCGCCCCAGTCAGGCACCAGCGCGGATAGCACTTCAAGTTGCTCCACGGCTTCTCCGAGCACGTGCTCGTGGCCGCAGCAGGCCGCGAGCGCCTTGCTGATGCCGGCTAGAAATGCCGCCCTCGGATTCCCTCGGAGCGTTGTCGCACTGCCTTCAAATGCCGCAGCAGCGGCCAGGTACATGCGATGCCGGGCCAGTTCGCAAGCTTCCCGGATCCGCTGTCGATCGGCGCCCGCTGTGTCCAGAGCGAAGAGTGAGGCGAGCGTACGTGAGAGGGCGATCCGAGCGGCCTGGTGCGTCGGGCTGCGTCTCACGGCCACTTCCAGCCACATCGCTTGACCCGCGACGTCGCCTTGCCGGCCAGCAAGTTCCGAAAGGTGATACGGCCGCTCAGGATTGCCCGGGTCGAGGGCCGCTGCACGCAGGAGATGACGCTTAGCATCCTCAGCCCTGTCCACCCCGGCCAGGGCGCGTCCCAGCATACCGTGGGATTCAGCGTCCAGCCAGGGTGCCCATTCAGGTCGGTCGAGGAGGTTGACCGCTTTCGCGAAGTCT
>JBMFPI010000082.1:0-11609 GCA_049969195.1 Armatimonadota bacterium | reverse complement strand
CACGCACTCAGCAATGGAGACAGTATGAACCAGCAGCAAACACCTCGCAAGGTGCGGATGGTTTGACGGTTACCGTGGTACGGTGCTCTCAGATGCGAGGGCAGCCCCGGCGCAGAGGTGGTCCTCAAGGCATAAGGTGATCCGCCGGCACCGTGGGCAGGCATCGTCTTTCGCAATGAAACGGTAGATGCCTGGTCCGTTCTATCGTTCACCAGGATAGAGAACTCGGGTGCCGGAATGGACGCGAGCGTGCAATTGCAATCTTGCGATGCGCCGGTGTTCAACTGCTCCGTCGTCGGCAGCCGAAGCTATGCAATCCATACGACGGGCAGCTCTCCCTTGATAATCGGATGCATCGTCCGGGGCTCGAAGGGCGGAATCAGCATCAGCGGGGGCGCGCCCAGGATATCCAACAACACCATTGTGGACAACACGGCTGATGGGTATCCCGTTCGGTGCCTGGACTCGAGTGCCGTGGTTTCAAACAACATAGTTGCGTTCAACGGCCTGGGGATCTATCGCACCGGGGGCTCCGCAGTATTCCGCAACAATTGTATCTGGGACAAGAGCGGACACACCTACGACGCGGGCGACCCCGGCACAAATGACATACTGGCCGATCCATTATTCTATGACAGGTCATCGTTCAACTATCACATTACAGAGACGTCTCCGTGTATCGACTCCGGCCACAGCGCGGATGTGCAGATTGACCTACTGACGGACATCGACGGCGAGCCGTGCATTCACGGGGCGGCAGTCGATATCGGCGCAGATGAATACTACGAGCCGGACTCCAACCCGCCGGAGACGTTCATCACGCAAGGTCCGGGCAACGACTCGACCCAATGCAACAACCCCGTGCTCGTCGAGTTCAGCGGTCTGGACAACCGCACGCCCGTAGATAGACTCGTGTACTCCTGGAAGATAGACGACGGCGAGTGGTCAGGGTGGGCATCCACCAACTCCGTGAACTTGACGCTCGGCCACGGTCCGCATATGTTCCAGGTCAAGTCGAGGGACGAATCCGGGCAAGAGGACGAGACACCGGCAGTGCGCACATTCCGAATGGACCTTGAACCGCCGACCGTCCTGAACCTGGCGGCGAACCCGGCTATGACTTCGGCCGTAATCACCTGGCAGACCGACGAGCCCGCGACCTCGCAGGTGGAATACGGCAAGACCGACGCGTACGGTAGCTACTCGCCGTTGAATGCGGACCTTCGAACCAGCCATACCGTCTACCTGGCCGGGCTCGAGGCCGCGGTCACCTATCATTATCGCGTGATATGCCGGGATGCGTGCGGGCACGAGGCTGTATCGGCGGACTTCACTTTCACGACATTCCCCGATACTCAGGCTCCCGACACGGCCATAACCTCAGGCCCCGAAAACGGCGGAGTGGTCTGCTCGGATTCCGTATCCTTCACATTCACAGGCACCGACAACTACACCCCACCGGCGGCACTCAAATACCGCTGGAAAGTGGACGAAGGCGCGTGGTCCGCGGATTCCAGCGCAACGACAGCCGAGATTGCAGGTCTTGCTGACGGCTCGCACACGTTCAGAGTCGCAGCAGTCGATGGCGCGGGCAACGCAGACCCGACTCCTGCGACGAGAAACTTCTATATCGCCGCGAGCCCGCCGGTTATGACGGACGTTGCCGCCGCGCCTTCGCAGGGCGAGGTCGTCATCACGTGGACGACCTCAATACCTACTACGAGCCAGGTCGAGTATGGGGAAGACGAAGGTTACGGCAACACGACTGAACTTGACGCGAACAAGGTCATTTCGCATCGCGTGACGATCACCGGCCTGCAGCCCAACACCACCTATCACTACAGGGCGAAATCCTCCGACGTCTGCGGTCGGGAGGTTACCTCAGGCGACCAGACGTTCACCACGCCCGCGATACCCAATCTTACAGGCTCGATACTCGCGTTCCCGCCAGTGGCGTATTCGGGGCTGAGAACCAGCCTGAAGTGGCAGGTGACCAACACAGGCCAACACAGGCACCGTGGCTACGACGAAGCACTGGGTGGATACGGTCTACCTCTCCGACGACGGATTCGAGGGAGCAGACACCGAGCTCATTAGTCTGGGGCGCCCTCTGAATCTGGCTCCGGGCGCCGACTATACTCAGAACCCGACGGTCACTCTGCCACCGGTCCCGGCCGGACAGTACTGGCTCATCGTGAAGGTGGACAGCGGCAATAGCCAGCCCGAAACGGACGAGTCGGACAATCTGCTCATGGCCGGTCCCGTCGAAGTCCGAGTTATGGACGTCCCCGTCATAGCCGACATACCGGACGCTGCTGTCTCAGAGGGAACCCCATACCAGGGGCCGACTCCTGTTCTGGAATCGGGCACGCTCCCGGTCACGTGGACACTTGTGACCGGTCCCCAGGGCATGACCATCAACCCTGCTACAGGTGTTGTATCGTGGCCCAACCCGCAGGGGTCGTCCGTGCCGTATACCATAACCATCCGGGCGGCCAACGAAGCCGGATTCGACACCGAGACGTGGCAGTTGACCGTTCCGATCAGTTACACCGCGACGGTGGCCGCAGACATTGACGAGGCCCCCGCCGGGACGCCGGTCCACTTCAGCGGCAGTGCGAAGTGGGTAGCCGGCGGCAACCCGGCTGCCGGCGTCAATATCGCCATCAGAGTCCTTGTTAAGGAAACCCGACGGGTATTCCGAACCCAGACCGACGCCGCCGGCAACTTCAACTACACGTTCTACCCGCTTCCCAACGAGGCTGGGCACTATGGAGTAGCCGCGGACCATCCCGGAGTTGTAGCCGACAACATACAGGATGAGTTTGTACTGTACGGGATGGCGGTCGAGCCCGTTGCGGTGTCAGAGGACCTGATCCCGAATGCCGAGGTCGTCCGGCGGGTAAATCTGAGGAATCTGGGCGACGTGCCCCTCACAAACATAACCGCCACCGTACGAGATCTGCATCCGAGCATCGTCGTGCAGGTCAGTGCGCCGTCGAGCCTTGCCGCGGACGAGACCGCGACCCTGGAATATTCGGTTGTTGCCACAGGGACAGAGCAATTGAGCGGAACGTTCCGCATAGTCCTTGAAAGCCAGGAGGGGGCGGCAACAGTGCTGCCTCTGTCGGTCCGCGTGAGGCCGCTCACCGCCGTGCTCAGGGCTGTGCCGAGCAGACTTGACGCCGCTATGCTGCGCGGCGCCCAAACGCTAGTCCAGTTCGAAGTCGAGAATGCAGGCGGGGCTTCGAGCACCAATCTGGAGGTAGCGCTTCCGTCGGCCCCGTGGATGGCGCTGGCAACACCGGCTGTCATTGAACCGATTGCTCCGGGAGGCAAGGCATCGGTAGTGTTGTCTCTGACCCCGGATCAGGACCTGGCTCTGGGCCCCTATGAGGGAAGCATCGTCGTGGGCGGCCTGCCGGTTCCGTTCCGCTTCCAGTGCGTGTCAGACAGAAAAGGCGACCTAGAAATCACCGCCGTAGACGAGCTGACTTATTACGCCGAGGGGTCTCCGAATGTCGCAAACGCCGATATCACACTCACGCGCGTTGATGATCCAAGCGTCGTGGTAAGCGGAACGACGAACGAGAACGGAGTCGCTCTGTTTACCGATCTAACCGAGGCCTACTACACGGTGAAAGTGCAGGCGGCGGAGCACGGTCCGTTTGTCGGCACGGTGCTGGTGGAGGCCAGCAAGACAAGAAGCGTGCTCGCATTCCTGCCGCGCCAGCTTGTGACCTATATCTGGAAGGTTGTGCCGACTCAGATCGAGGACAGGTACAAGATCATCGTCGAGGCCGTATTTGAGACAAACGTTCCGGTGCCCGTCGTTACGGTAGAGCCGGCCAACATCGACCTAAACGAAATGGTCGGCGGAAAGCTGCAGGTGGATCTGACTATCACTAACCACGGACTCGTCGCGGCGGACGATGTGGAACTGCAGTTCGGAGACAATCCGCGATTCAAGTTCAAGCCGCTCGTCGACAAGATCGGAAGGTTGGCGGCAAACTCATCGGTCGTCGTGCCTTTGACGGTTATAGATACAACGATCATCCCGGATCAGACTCCGGGCTCTCGTCTCCTGTCCAGCACGGCCGACCAGGGGCCTGCCCCCGCCGGTTCGGGGGATCCATGCGTCAAGCTCAAGTCCGGAGTCGCATACATACTCAAGTGCGGCGACGACGCCAAATGGAAGTGGGTGCCTATCAATGTCACCTATCCTGAGTGGGTATGCGGCTAGGACAAGCCGAGACCGCCCAGCATGCACTGGTACGGCTGGGGTGGAGGCGGCTGGGCCGGTGGTGATGGCGCCGGAGGCGGCGGCGTAGGCAAGCCGCAGGTAGCCAACAATTACGTCCTCACCGAGCCCGTCTGCGACCCGTGCATGGACAAGATCGGCAAGTGCCTTTTCAGCTTTACGCCCATTGGGTGCGCGGGCGGGGTAGTCAGCGGCGCCGCTGATGCCCTGCTTGGATGCATAGGAGCAGACTCCATTGATTGCATCGACGGCATACTGAACGCTATTGCCGGTTCGATCGCGGGATGCCTGGATGACGTCCCCATAATCGGTGCAGCCTGGAACATCTACAACTGCATCAAGGATATGTACAAATACTGCTGGACATCGAACCCGAAAAGCCCACCGTTCGAGGCAGCGAACCGATTCGAGACTCTTACCGGCGTGCGGCTGATGGGCACCGGCGGAGCCGATCTCAGGGCCGCTGCAAGATACCTAAACCTCCAGGCTGACCGAGTAAAGCGCGTGCTGGATCTCTACGCCGGGATATTCGGCGACCCCATCTGGCTCAGCGGCAGCCCCTCTGACGGCGAGATCCTGGCCGGGTGGTTCGGTGAGTTCCTGTCCGCAACCGCGAGCGACAGCCCGGACGGCGACCGTATCAGCACGGAGGAGCGCGAGCACCTGATGGCGCTCTCCAGGCCCAGCCAGCTCTCCGCGGCCAACGTTACGAAGTTCCTGGACCGCTGGAACAGGACCAAGGATTACTGGGCTGCAGGGATAGTCAACCCGTCGGACGTGCCGGCAGGCCAGAGCACCGATTTTATCGGCGTCGAGGAGTTCAAGGCTCTGATGCAGGCCGCTAAGAACTCCGTTGACGAGATGCAGAATGAAGGGTTCACGGAGATCTTCGGCGGGCTCGCTTACGCGACGGATCGATTCATCGACGGCACGCACAACCAGGAAGCGGGCGTCTGCGCACGCGTCAAGATACAGATCGAGCAGGAAGCCGTGATGACAAGAAACGCGTTCAAGGCCAGTCTCGACCTGAGCAACGCCGGCGGCTCGCCACTTGAGGATGTGAAAGTCGTGGTGGATATCCGCAACTCCGCGGATGTTCAGAGCAACTCGGTGTTCGTGATCCGCGACCCGGTTGTGTCCGGTATATCAGATGTCTCCGGCACGGGCGTCCTAGCGCCCGGCGGACAATGCAGGGCGGAGTGGCTCCTTATCCCGACAGACGACGCCGCCCCAACTCAGACAGCCACGTATTATGTCGGCGCAAATCTCAGCTACAAGCTGAACGGGGCAGAGGTTACCGTCCCGCTGTTCCCGGATGCGATTACCGTGAAACCGAACCCCAGCCTGTATCTGGACTACTTCATGCAGAAGTACGTCTACAGTGACGACCCGTTCACTCCTGAGGTAGAGCCGGCTGAGCCGTTCGCGCTCGGGATAATCGTGCGCAATGCGGGCTACGGGACCGCGTTCGACTTCAGAATAACCTCGGCGCAACCGCAGATCATCGAGAACGAGAAGGGCCTGCTGATAGATTTCAAGATCATCGGCACTCAGGTGGACTTCCAGGAGGTGTCGCCGTCGCTGACGGTCAACTTCGGCGACATCAAACCGAACGAGACCGGAGTCGCAAGGTGGCTCCTAACATCCACCCTGCAGGGTCGCTTCATCGACTACAGCGCGAAGTACGAGCACATCGACGATCTGGGAGACCCGCGCACGTCGCTCATCGACGGGGTCAATATCCACGAGCTGATTCACGTAGTGCGGATAGACCGGCCCACCGACGACAACAGGCCGGACTTCTTGGTCAACGACGTCCCGGATCCGGACTCAATGCCTGACAGGGTTTACTCCAGTGACGGCACGAACTTCCCGGTCGCATTGGGACTGTCCCCGAACATCAGCGGTCATCTCTCGCCGACCAATCTGAGTGTGCAGTTGACCGCGGCCACCGAGCCGGGTTGGTGTTACATTCAGGCGCCAGATCCCGGCCAGGAGGTATACAGGCTGGTTAGGGTGGTTCGCTCTGACGGGCGCGAACTTATCATCAACGACAACGCATGGACCACGCATCGCACCATTCGCAGGGAGAACCAACCGGTCGTGCGCGAACACCTGGTGCATCTGTTCGACAAGGACTCAACGGGCGCGTACACTCTCTTTTACGAGAAAGTGCCGCAGCAACCGAACGAGAAAACCGCTTCCGAGGCCAAACTCCTTGGTGACGGCGCAGATGTGACAATGGGCCGGGGCGAGACTCTAGTCGTAACCGCCGTATTCCAGGACCACTTCTACGTCGAGGCCCAGGACAGAAGCTGCGGAATACGGGTGAACTGGAATAGCGGCGGTGTCCGGGTGGGCGACGTGGTGACCTTATCAGGCGCGACCGGCACGACCCACGCGTTCGAACGATGCGTAGTGGCGAACCAGGTTCAGGTTGTCGGAAACAGCAGCATCGATCCTCTGGCGCTTACAAACGAGGCGCTCGGCGGATGCGCGCTGGATTACAACCCGGCTACCGGGGCCGGTCAGAGAGGCGTCGAATACTGCAGTGGGCCGAACAACATAGGCCTGCTCGTCAGGACGTTCGGCCGGGTGACCGCTGTGGGCAAGGATTTCTTCTACATAGACGACGGCACCGGGGCCAGAGACGGATCGGTCTTCCGGAGTGTCCGCATATTGAGCGGCTCCCTGCCGAAACCGTCCAGAGGCAGCTATGTAGCCGTTACCGGCATCAGCTCGATACTCAGGGTCGGCGACAGGACCTTCAGAAGCCTGACGCCGAGATCACCGGCTGATATAGAGGTTCAGTAGATGAGGAAACGGGAAATGTTTGGCAGACGTTCGACACTCCTCGTGCTTGCGGGGTTCCTGGCAGCACTCGGCTCAGCCGCGCACGGATGGTACCTAAGCTTAGATTTTGAGGTCGGCAGCAACTGGCAAGAGATCGGCTGGATAAATCCGGCTCTGCACATATACGCCGAGAGCCTGGACGAGCTGGTCTACGCGGACATATCCGACGATACCTGGCCGTTCAAGTCGGATACGGGCATCGAGAACCCGAACTGGGAACACTTCATCTCCGGCCGGGTAGCGGCGGTCAGTCCTTTCGATAACACGGCCGTATTCGAGCTCACAATGCCGGCTTCTCGCTTCTCCACGGGCTACTCGAGCTGGTTTCCGTTTGTCGTCGAAGCTTATGATTCGTCCGGCGCTATGCTCGCCAGAGTTACCGGAAGCCCCAACTCACGCTACTGGAACGGCACGGGGCTTTCGTATCTCTCCGTGTCCCTCGCCTCGCCCGCTATCACCCGGCTGCGACTATATGCCGACCAGGGCAACTTCGCCGAGCCCGGATGGTGGGTTATCGACAACGTCTCGCTTGACGATCAGGTAGCCGTCCCGGATATACCTGAATGGCCTTCACTTGCTCTTGCCGCGACAGTCGCACCGGTGATATTGCGGGTTGGCTCCGTGAAGACCGGAACGCGCGGGCGACAGCGCCGGTCTATTCCGTGAGATCTCAGGACGGCAACCTGACCGACTTTCGTGAGTGGCCGTGGCCGGTGGAAACCACGCGGCCGACTGACTGAATGCGGGCCCTCAGGCAGGGTTCGCACGCGGCCGGGTCCTCCGTAATGCAGCGTTTGTTCGGATAGATCTCGTAGTGTACGCGGTATTTGAGGGGGGTATAGTCAGGCATCACGACGTCCGCGCCCGCCTGCAGCGCCATCTCCCGACCAAGTTCGTGAATGGTGCCGACGGCGGTCGTGGCCGGTATGAGCGCGTCGCGAGTCACGATCCGGGCTAGTGCAACCATCTTGAGCGTCATTTCCAGATCGCCTGAGGGAGATCCGGCAAGCGGCGTATTGGGGTGGGAAATGTATGGTCCGATGCCCACCATGTCGGGTTGGAAGTCGCGCAGGAACTCGATATCGTCGGCCAGGTGCTCGATTGTTTGTCCCGGCAGGCCGACCATAGACCCCGCGCCCGTCTGATACCCCAGATCGCGCAGCATGCGTAGGCAGTGCATACGGTTTTCGAAGTCGCCGTCCGGGTGCAGCGATCTGTAAAGCTCCCGATTGGCGGTTTCGTGGCGCAGCAGGTATCTGTCCGCCCCAGCATCTTTCCAGAGTCTGTAGTCCTCGTAAGGCCGCTCTCCGACGCAGAGTGTGACAGCCATGTCCGTTCGCGACTTTATCTCGCGCACTACCTCAGCGAGCAGCTCGCCCGTGAAATAGGGATCCTCGCCGGACTGAAGAACGATAGTCTTGAGACCTCTGCGGTCGAGGTCAACGGCCAGATCGATTATCTCCTCCGGGGGCATTCTGTAGCGTTTCACGTGGGTATTCGGCGCGCGAAGCCCGCAGTACATGCATCGTCGGACGCACACGTTCGAGAATTCCACGAGTGCGCGTATCTGCACCTCATCGCCCACGCACGCCCGGCGGACCTCGTCCGCAACGTCGAGGAGAGCGCGAACGCTGTCGGGCACCCCGAGGCTCAGCAAGGAGATTATCTCGTCCCTGCTGAGCACGCCCGATTCTCTGCACTTGTCCAGGATTCGCGTGAGTCTTGCTTCTTGCATAGCTTGGGCTAACCCGGACTTTCCCGAAGATGCCATCGGATCGAAAAACGCGCCCGATATCTCTGCAGCCATCCGCCGTTGCTCAAGAGAGCTAACACATGGCAACCTGGGGCCCGGCGGCTCCGGCGATTCAATGCCGCTCAATTATGCAGGTGAATCGCCGAACATGCGCTTATTGCAACAGCCTATCAACTGGACGGAAAAACAGATGCAAACGCTCATTCTTTTGCGGCAACCCTCGGCTAGGTCAGACATATACGTCGCGCTCGCCCTGCTCGATTCTGGCGAGAAGCTCCATGGTCAGGCGGCGTATGGACGGAGAAAGGTCTTCCAGGCACTCGGCGAGCACGCGCTCGCCCTCCGCGCGTGTCTCTCCCGTTGCGTAGTCGAGTAGGTACTCTTTGAGGGAAAGCAGGGCATTGGGCTCGCACATTTTGTGGATGTCACCTTTCTTAGCAAGGCCCATGAACTTCTGACCTGTGCGTCCGGATCGATAGCAGGCGGTACAGAAGCTGGGGATGTAGTTGTCCTTGCATAGCTGGCACATTACCTCCGCAAGACTGCGGTCGTCGCCGATTGAGAACTGCTCGGCTTCCGGCTTGTGTGCTTTGGCGTCGTAGTAGCCACCTGGCGACGTGCGCGACCCCGCGCTGATCTGCGAGACGCCAAGCCCGATCAGCTCGTTTCTGAACTCGGGGCGCTCGCGCGTAGAGAGAATGATGCCGGTATAGGGAACAGCCAATCGCAGGCAAGAGACGATGCGACGCATGTCGTCGTCATCCACCGCATACGGGGGATTGTTCGCAACCGGGGCGTTCAACGCCGGCTCCAGTCGAGGCACCGAGATCGTGTGCGGCCCAACCCCGAACTTGCGATCCAGATACTGAGCGTGCATCAGCACGGCCATAACCTCGTATCTGAAGTCAAGCAGCCCGAAGAGAGCGCCGATGCCTATGTCGTCGATGCCCGCCTCCATCGCGCGATCCGGCGCATACAGCCGCCAGAGGTAGTCGGCCTTCGGCCCCGACGGATGCATAAGCTTATAGGTCGGCAGGTGGTAGGTCTCCTGGAAACACTGGTACGTGCCGATCTTGCACGCTTTCAGCCGGCGAAAATCCTCGACGGAAAGAGGGGCGCAGTTCACGTTGACCCGGCGGATCGACGCGTTGCCGACCCGTGTTCGGTAGATAGTGTCGACCGCTTTCTCGATGTAATCGATCCCGGAGCGTGTCGGGTGCTCTCCGGCAACAAGCAGAATGCGCTTGTGTCCCTCGGAAAGCAGAATCTCGACCTCGCGGCGGATTTCATCCAGCGTCAGAACGCGGCGCACAAGCTCTTTATTGTCCTTCCGAAAGCCGCAGTAGAGACAATTGTTGGCGCACACGTTCGAGACGTAGAGCGGAGCAAAAAAGACCATCCGTCGGCCGTAGATGGCCTGTTTTACGTAGAGCGCCGCTTCGTAAATGCGGGAGATTACTTCTTCATCCTGCGTCTGCAGCAGTATCGCCAGTTCTTCCAGGTCCAGGCCCTTGCAATCTCTAGCCTTCGCCACAACCTCCAGCGCTCGTTGTCTCTCGGCTGACCTTCCCGCCTGCAGTAGTGCCAGTATCTTCTCATCGTCGACAAAGCCTACTTGTTCGTCCGCCGCTACTGCCATACGTCACCTCGATGCACATACACAGACAACCCCTGCAGTCACTACACCCTCGGCGATAGCGGCCAATGCGGTTGCCTGTGGATTTCGCAGACCTTCGCCCCGTATATTCTATCACGAAGCCGATTCCTTGTGGTAGCCGGGGAGGGAGGCTGCTGCGATAGAAAGTGAACCAGGCGTTTTCGGCGATTCGTTGCTCCTCCAATAAGCAGGAGAATCGCCGAGAACGCGCATAACGCATCTGCGTACCCCACGGCGCAGTTCAGTTCCGCGGGAATCAGGTCATGCTGAACTCCCTTCAGCATCCATGCGCCAAAGGGATGGATCCTGAATCGAGTTCAGGATGACGGGGCCCCGGCCTCTGCGCCTGCAAGACCGAAGTGGAGCTTCGCCTCACGCGCAATTTGCTATTGTAGCGAAAATGGGGTAAAATATTATTTGAGCATGCTGGCAAAAAAGAATCGGCGTGCCGAGAGAGACGCATCGGCGTCATGGCGTGTGGCTCGGACATCGGAACCGCGGATTGTTTTGGCCATTCCTCCTGTGCCCGTTGCAGACTCCCTAACTTGGGATTGGTTCCCAGAAAGAAGGCATTGAATTGGCCAACAAGACACTGTACGTAGGAAACATGTCGTATGACACGACCGAGAGCGATCTGCGCGAGCTGTTCGAGCCGCACGGCCCGATAGCGGACGTCAGAGTGATCGGCAGCAAGGGTTTCGCTTTCGTAGAGATCCCCGAACACAACATGGCCGCGGCCATCGAGGCTACGAACGGCAAGGAGATCGGCGGGAGAACCCTGACGGTCAACGAGGCGCGACCACGGAACGATCGCGGCGGCGGAGGCGGTGGCCGCAGCGGATTCGGTGGAGGCGGCGGACGCAGACGCTGGTAGGCGTCAGCGCAATCCGACAAATCAGAATGTCCGGGATGTCCTGTCCCGGACATTTTCGTTTATTTCACTTGCCCCTCTCATGCGCTGTGGGCGCGAGGAGGCCGTCTCGCGTTCGGAACCCGGCCACTACGATTCCGTAAGCGTCAAACCGCCCCCACCTTGACAGAAGCTACGATGGCGCGACTTGGTCGAGCGGCAGTGTAGGATGGGA
>JBMFPI010000081.1:0-11664 GCA_049969195.1 Armatimonadota bacterium | reverse complement strand
CGTAGATCGCCTTGACGGCAAAGTAATACGTGCTTCCCGCCGCCATCGAGATCGTCAAACTGACGCTCGTTTGGGTGGTCGAGGTCCAGTTGGCTATGTTGGTCCCACCGGGCGTGGTTCCGATTGCGAACTTATAGCTCTGGACGCCCGTGTAGTCGGACATCGTCCAGCTTGCTTCCAGGTGGTTCAGGCTGTTGGTGTACTTGCCGCCGTCGGTTACTACCGGCGTCGGCAGCGGGCATCTGAAAAGGCGAAAGTCGTCGATTGAGATATCGGCCTTGTGGGATTGCACAATGGTGTAGCCGGAAGAGTAACGGTTGTTGGCGTCGGTCCAGTCGATTTTCTGCAAGCCGTCTACCCACACCTTGATGTTCGAGCCGGAAATCTGCACGCGGTATGTGTGGTACTCCTGCGGGTTTGAGACGGTGCTGGTGGCAACGGTTCCGTCAACCCCGTTAAACAGACCGATCTCCCCGTTTTGCCGCACGAAGACTAGGTACCCGCTCTCCCAGCCGACGTTGAACCGGCCCGCGACCCTTACGGCGACGCCGCCCCAATTGACCGGATCAGCGGCCGAATTGATCTTCATCTTGAAGGAGACTATGGAGTCCTGGTACGTAAACAGGGGCAGGCAGGTCGTTCCCGAGAATGGATAGATCCCGGTGTGGCGCAGCTCGCCGGCAGTATTGCTCCACGAACCGCCCTTGTTGAACCAGGGATCAGCGAACTCTCCCGAAAAATCGAACTCCTCGATAAGGGCAGGCGCGTAGGGGCTGAACGGTTCGACCGGCGGAACCGGGTTCGGATAGCTGTTGGCCAGCGCAGCATAGGCTGCTCCGACAGGGGTTACCTGCCCGGACCGCGTCAGCGCGCAGGAGCCCTGCTTGCCGTCCCAGTCGCTTGAGACATACCAGAACCAGCGCGTCACGCCGGTCTGTTCCAGTCGGGGCATATAGTGCTGCATGAACCAGATCACGTTGTCTTCGGACACGGCCCCCATCCACTCGCCGATGGGCAGCTCCGTGATCCAGACTTCACAGCCGGCGTAGGCACCGTTTTCGACCGTGCGACACCAGTTGACGAGCGGGGTGACGAACTCGGTTATGATCCTGTCGGGATCCTCGATCTGGGTCGGCCTAACGTAGCTATGTACGTTCCAGATGTCTACGGGCATCGCCACACCGAATCTGCTCCTGTAGATATCGAGCACGCCTTGATACCAGGATATGGTGTAACTAAGGCCGGAGGCGTTCGAGCCGCCGGATACCGCGCCCACGGCGAATTTGGCAGTGGGATCGAGGCCTTTGATAAAGGCGTGATACGTGTGGAACATACGAGCGTATTCTTCCTGGGTGAGGCCGTCCTGAGAGCCGATATCAGGCTCGTTGCCGATAATCCATATCTTGCCCGGGTGAGCCGTGACGTAGTTGGCGAACTGGACCGGGTCATCGATAGTGTCGGTGGTCTCGTGGTAGCCCCAGTACCTGTGGCTCAAACCCAGCGAGAGCCAGTATTTGCAGGGGCGAACCATGTTCACCGGATTCGCGGCGACGAGAGTGTCCCAGGAGTAATCCCACGAATCGGCCGGCATGCCCAGCGTCTGAAGAACGCCCGCTCCCGCAACGCCGTACGGGTTTGCAGCGCAGCCGCACGCGGCCGCCGCCAGTAAAAGCACGAGGATCAAGCGAATCCATAACATTGCTTAACTGTAATGTAGTTCCACCCGGGCGGATTGTCAACCCGGCTACTGCCGGAGCACGCAATGCAAAGCGGACGCTCTGATCGTCCGGGGCATGTTGCCCCGGACGGGATGCCGCGGACACGCTGCCCGCGTCTTGCGCTGCGGGAGTCGACCGACGTGCGTCCTTGTCGGGTGGTTGAAACCAGCAATTCGCGCTGCATACAGAGAGCACGGGAGGGCGATTTCGAAAGGAGCGGCTCCTGTGTCAGCGGGCCACGGAGTCGGCAAATAGCCGGGGGCTGCGACCACGCGCAAGTCGAGCGAGTTTCCTATCAGTGTGGAAAGTTGGGGCGCGATTAGGAAAGCTTGCACGCCGCTAGATTATCGCAAGGCGCCTTCTTGGATCACCAACAGCGCGTAGCTTCCAGGTTCCAATTCTATTGGCATGGATTCCGCGATAAGCTCACGTACTTCGTTTTTCACCGCGTCCCGGACCAACAGGCCACCACTGAGTCCAAGCGCCTCGCGGTCCAGAGTAATTACGGCGCTGAGGTGCGACCGCGTCAGGTTGGCCGCTACCGTCAGGACGCCGCGGCCGCGCCGTATATACGAACTCAGCTTGACGTCCGGGCAATCACATTTAAGAGGCGACCCGTCTTGCCAGTAGGGGATCCATTCCGCTTCCGCGGCTTCGAAGTCGGCGTAGGTCTTCCAGAACGCCGAAGCATCGTCCAGGGATACGGGGGACATGCCGTGCACAAGGGCGTACGCGGAACACCTGCGCACATCCTCCGCTTCGGCGCCCTGCTTGGGATACTTGAGATAGAATGCCGGAATGCCGAACTGATGTCCCATCATCTCCGCCCGAAAGCCGGACAGCGTATAGGTTGGGTTGTTGTAGACGTTGAGAGGTTGGTCGATCTCCGGGTATCCGCAGATGTGTTCTCCATCCAGATAGGCGTCCGCGAACGAAAGGCACGGCAGGACGATGGTAGACGACGTGTGCGCCAGAATGAAGCTTCGCCCGCCGGCAGCGCGGGTTGTCAGATATAGTTGCTTCATCAGGTCCCTGGTTGCAAGGATGGGCAGCGTGCCCTTTGTTTCTTGGCCGAGCTTGTACCCGCAGCCATGCTCCAGGTTGCTGCAGATCTGAGGAGTGCCTGACCCGTCCAGATAGAACCCGCGCAGACCGGTTGTTTTCATCATTCGTCTGCAGCGGTTCAGAAACCAGGTTCGCCATCCACTGTTCTGACACATCGCGTGGGCAATAACCCCCGGGACGGAGTCGTCGAACCAGTCGAGTCTTGGCCTCAGCTCCCAGGAGCTGTCGTAGCCGCGGGTTCGTTCGTCAATCCACACCCCGGTCGAGGCACAAACTGCAATCCCGAAATCCTCGGCTGCAGCGGTAAGAGCGTCAAGTTCCGGGTTGGATATCATCGGATCTCCCATGGAGTCCTGGGAATTCCAGAGGTTCAGGCAGTTGACGCCCTTCTGGTGAAGCTGGGCCAGCCGGGAGTCTTTCGGGTCAACCGGCCTTCCGCTATAATCGTGGTTGTAGATGCCTATTCCTCCGCCGGGAAACGCCCACCGGACGTAATCGTGCGGATCAGCCGGTTTCACCGGACTTGCCATAAGGCCGAACGTGAACCGGAAAGGTTCGTTTTCGGATACTACACGGTTCTTCGCCAGCCTGAACGTCACTGTTCTGTTCCTGTCGACCGTGATGAAAGGCCCCGACCAGTTCAACCCGCGGTCCGATTCTGCGAACCACTGCAGCCCACAAGACTCGTTACCCAACCAGATGTGGTGCACGAACGGAAGCCTCATCGGTCCATCGGGCAGTGCTCCGCAGTTCATCGGATCCGTTCCCCACCTCTGCTGATAGAGGGTCTTCACGGGGTGGTGATGGAACAGTTTCGCGTAAGTGCGATTCAAAGGCATAATTAGCTCGAGCGAACTCAAAGTCACCTGGCCTGTCTTGGGATAAACGGACAGGTCGCCAAGCAACATCCCGTCGAACTCCAGTTTCCAGCAGCACACCGTTTTCAGGATCGAGGATTCTTGCACGGTGGTGAAGTCTATGACGTCCGGAGCCGCACGGTTGACGTCAAACGCTGCCGGTTGCCATTCTTGGCGAACGCCGTTGACGGTTGCGGAGATTCGCATTGGTCTACGGAGCAGCGAAGCCGAGCCGCTACGTATGTCGGCCGGAAGCAGCTCGTCCTTGAACTCGTAGTGGCGATTCCAACAGGAGAGCTCGCGTCCTTCAAGCCGCAGCGCGGTCCATGGGTAGGGGACCTTGTCGCCGGCCAGGACGGCGATCATAACAACGGCCCCGACCCACCAGGAAGTTGTCAGTTCCAGCATAGTTTGGCTTCCCTCAAGCGTGTTCTGCGCGTTATGGGTGATGGCGATGATTCGGGGTTCGCGCGCGGCGCGAACCCCGAAACTCATCCCGGGTTTTACACCTTCTCCAGCTCGAACGCTTTGTGCAGCGCTCGAACTGCCGACTTGACCTTGTCCCGCTCGATGAGACAGGTAATCCGGATCTCGCTGGTGGTTATGGAGAGGATGTTTATGCCCTCATCTGCCAGTGCGGAGAACATCCGGTCGGCGTAACCCGGGCTGGATCGCATTCCGCTACCGACTATCGATACCTTGGCAACGTTCTGATCGGTCAAGAGTCCCCGCGCTCCCATCTCCGCGAGCACCGGCTCCAGGGCTTTCTTGGACTTCTCGAGATCGGCGTCAGCGACCGTGAAAGAGACGTCCGTGTGCCCTTCGGAACTGACGTTCTGCACAATCACGTCAACATTGATGTTTGATTCGGCGAGCGCATGGAAAATCTTCGCAGCAATCCCGGGCCGATCCGGAACCGCCAGAACGGTGAGTCTTGTAACGTCCGTATCATGAGCAATCCCGCGGACGGGGTTGCGTACTTCCATATCGTGATCCTCCCTCTTTATGATCGTCCCGGGGAAGCCCCCGGAGGCATTGGCGACGAGTATTTCGACGCCGTACAGCTGGCCGAGTTCAACAGCCCGGGAGTGCATTACCCTCGCGCCCTGACCGGCCATCTCGAGCATCTCTTCGTAAGAGATCGTCGAGAGCTTTCGCGCGTTCGGCTCGACGCGCGGATCCGCGGTGAAAACGCCGTCGACATCGGTGTAGATCTCGCACGAGTCGGCTTTCAGAGCTGCGGCGAGCGCTACGGCGGTCGTATCCGACCCACCTCTGCCCAGCGTCGTTATGTCGGCCCAGCTCGCGTTCTCGGTAATGCCCTGGAAGCCGGCTACGACCACTACGTTCCCCTTCGCCAGTTCTTCCTTCAGCCGCCTGGGATCGATCTTGAGAATGCGGGCTTTGCCGGCCTTTTTCTCGGTGATGATACCGGCCTGCCCGCCCGTGAGGGAAACGGCTTTCACTCCCAGCTCGTGCAGCGCAATTGCCATCAGCGCGGAAGACGCCTGCTCACCTGTTGCCAGCAGCTTGTCCAGCTCCCGGTCGTCAGGTGCGGCAGACAACTGCTTGGCCATGCTGATGAGATCGTCGGTGGTGTCCCCCATCGCCGAAACGACGACCACCATCTCAGCTTCCTTCGCTCGTTCGGCGACGCGCTTTGCAACCGCAGCTATTTTCTCGGTTGTTGCCACCGAACTGCCGCCGTATTTCTGGACGACTATCACGGATTCTTCTTGTCCTCCTTACCTGCCGCGATATTCCGAGGGTCCCTTAGAACCCCGCCGACCGCGGCCTTTTTGCCGGTGTCCCCCTTGTTGCGGGGGTCGGGTCCAGTGCGATTAAGAATAGCATATAAAGGCGGGGGCTGTAAATGAGAAAACAGTGCCTCAGATAGTCCTGATCGTCCTTGATCGTCCGGGGCATATTGTCCCGAACGGGGATGCCGCGGGCATACTGCCCGCGTCTTGCGCTATGCAGGCTATTGCGATAGGATGCCAACCCACGGGTTTCGCCGATTCGATGCTCCTCAGCGAAGCGGGAGAATCGCCGAAAACGCGCCCACCGCAATAACCTCGCTGTGTTTCTTATCCTGCGTAAACGACTCGTGCGGCGGACCCGCCCAGTCCACACGGTACCAAGTTCCTACAGGATACCTCACCCTCACCCCCGGCTCTCTCCCGTAAAGGGAGGGGGAGTTCTGTGCCGCGGCAATTGACCGCAGTGCGTCCTTGTCCGGCCTTTCAACCCAGCCGTTCCTGCAGCGTAGGATATGCGGCAACGGCAGCGTGATTGGCTGAGACCCGGCGCGCGCCTGCTTTTGGTTTGCCGAGAAAAGCAAGGAGAAACCAGGGTTTCGGTCGAAGTCAGGACCTGTGTAACGTGGTCGTTGCGATAGAACAAAAGTGAGGCCTGTCGCGACAACCTGTTATAACCATCAAGCAAGAAGTAAGAGGAGACGTCTAAGGTGCCCAAGATCACATTTATCGGCGCGGGAAGCTGCGTCTTCACGAGAACACTGCTCGGGGACATTTTGCAGTTTCCGGAACTCGCCAACTCAGAAATCGCCCTTATGGACATAGACCCCGACCGACTCGAAGCGGCGGAGGTGCTGGCCCACAAAGTAGCTGAGGCGCTGAACGTCAAACCGAAGATAATCGCCACAACCGACCGCAGAAGAGCGCTAGATGCGGCCAACTATGTCATTTGCACCATCCAGGTCGGCGGGTACGAGCCCTGTACCGTTATTGACTTTGAGATCCCCAAGAAATACGGGCTCAAACAGACCATTGCCGACACGATTGGCATCGGCGGGATCATGCGGGGGCTGCGCACGATCCCCGTTCAGATCGAGTTCTGCAGGGAGATGGAGGAGTTATGCCCGGACGCGTGGCTCTTAAACTACACCAACCCGATGGCGATCAACACGGGAGCTATCCTCCAGCAAACAAAAATAAAGGCTGTCGGGTTGTGTCACGGCATTCAGGGTGCCCACGGGTGGCTGGCCCGATGTCTGGAGGTGCCTCGCGAGGAGCTCGCGTTCATCGCAGCCGGCACGAACCACTGCGCCTGGTTCATCAAGCTTGAACACGACGGCCGGGATATGTATCCCAAACTACGACAGCTTGTTGCCGACGGGGCCGATTTTGTCAAGCGCGATCCCGTGCGCTTCGAGATGCTGCGGCAGTTCGGCTATTACGGGGGCGAGTCCAGTGAGCACATGGCCGAGTATGTGCCCTATTTTATCCGAAAGGGTCGGGACGACCTGATCGAGCGGTTCTCCGTGCCCATCGACGAATACATCCGACGTTGCATAGCCCAAAACGAACACTGGGACGAACAGTATCGCAAGTTCAAGGATCGGAACGAGCCCATTGGAGAGATCAGGCGCAGCCACGAGTACGGCTCCTACATTATCCACTCCTGCGAAACCGGCGAGCCGTGCGTGATCTACGGCAACATACTCAACAACAACCACATCACGAACCTGCCTAACGGCGCGTGCGTGGAGGTGCCGTGCCTGGTGGACCGCAACGGCGTGCAGGGCGTGGTGGTCGGCCAGATGCCTGTACAGTGCGCGGCAATAACTATGACCAACGTTAATGTCCACCTGATGACGCAGCAGGCTTCCGTGACCCGCAAGCGGGAGGACGTCTATAGGGCCGCGATGCTCGATCCGCTGACGGCTACCAACCTGACGATGGACGAAATCGTGGCCATGTGCGATGAACTTATTGAAGCACACGGAGACTACCTGCCGCCGTTTGAGTAGGAAGGACGAAAGCGCAGGGCTCGGGCCTGAAAAAGATGACGGGTGTTATCGGATGAAGATACTTGCAATCAACGGCAGCCCCCGCAGGGGCAAGACCACCAGCTTCGCGCTCAAGCAGGCGTTGGACTCTGCGGCAGAGGTACGCGGCGATATCCGCACCGAACTGATCGAGCTCGGCGAGCTTGATGTCCGGCACTGTCTCGGTTGCAACAGATGCCGCGAGCCGCTTGTGTGCTCCCAGGACGATGACTTCATCAAACTCCTGCCGAAACTCATCGACGCCGAAGTCGCCGGCGTGATCATTGGCACGCCGGTCTATATGGGAACTATGACCGGCCTCTGCAAGAACTTTCTCGACCGCGCGATCATGCTCAGACGGAACAGGTTCACCTGGCAAGATGTAGTAGGCGGTGTGCTCGCGGTCGGCCAGTCCCGGAACGGCGGACAGGAGCTTACCATCCAGGCTGTTCAGGCGGCGCTGCTGGTGCAGAACATGGTTATCGTGAGCGACGGCCCGCCGTTTTCACATTATGGGGCCACGCTTGTAAGCGGCGTCGAGGGCGGGATCGAAATGGACGAGGCCGGAATCATCACGGCCCGGAATCTCGGGCGCAGGGTTGCAGAGCTGGCGGCAAGGCTGCGCGGCTGAGTCCGGTGCAACTATCGCTGTAGAACGCAAATTCAGCATTTTTCGGCCGATTCTACGCTCCTCAACCAAGCGGGAGAATCGCCGGAAACGCACCCATCGCAACAGCTTGCGTCTACGTCAACGGTCCTTCAGCCATTTGATCATGCGCACCCTGTTGCCCGGGCAGTTGCACTGGAACTCTACCACGTCCATCGCCTCGCGCATCAGATATATGCCAAGGCCGTGGTCGCGCATTGTGTGCGGATGCGGCGCCGACGTGCAGTCCGGATCGAATGGCGATCCCTCGTCCTGCACCTCGACGACCAGAGCGCCCCGGCAGGACATGCAGCGCACCTTGATGCGGCTGACGCCCTTGTGCGGCGACCCGTGCTTGTAGGCGTTGCTGAGAGCCTCGCCGACGGCGATTTGGATGTCGCACAGCGTGTCCCCGCGCGCCCCGGCCTCCAGCGCCGCGCCCATTACCTTCTGGCGCACGGTCGATACTACTGCCGGGTCGCTTACCACATCGTACTCTCTGGTCTTCCACCCTCCCGCCTGCTCGGCGAGGGAAGATGGGTCCTCGGCAGGCCAGGCTTTTCGCGCGGCGCGACACTCGGACGACATTGTCTTACTCACTAGATCCTCCAGCCAACTACCTGAGATACCTCGAGATTGTTGCGATGGAACTTACACCCGGCGTTTTCGGCCGTTCGACGCTCCTCGACTGAGCGGGCCGATCGCTGAAAACGCATCCATCGGGACATCATCGAGACATAATGCTTGATACCCAATCAAGCGCCGAATCAATCCGGAGCCTCTGCTCTTTCCCTGCGAGACGCCCGGGGATGCTCGCAATCCCGCGTGTGTGCCGGCGGTGCGGAAGGGATGGGGCGCTGATGAATCGAAGTGTGGTACGGTCGGCCACCGGCTGGAGGTATGGCAAATGGAAATCCCGGAGTTCCCGGAGTCGCGTGAAATATTCCTGGAAGACAAACCGCTCTTCGACTCGCTCTTTGCCGCCGACCCGCCCGAAATATCGGCCTACACTTTCACGAACATTTTCGCCTGGCGGTATTCATACAACACGCAGGTCTCCAGAGTAGGCGAGTGCGTCCTGGTGCATTACAACCGACGAGGCGTTCGCAGGTGCCTGAGGCCCTTGTCTCTAGGCGGGCGATGCTCCAGGCCAGCCATTGAGCAAGCATTCGAACGAACAGGCGGCACTCCGACGGAGTTTGCATACCTGCCGACGTCCGTAGCGGATCTTTTCAGGGGAGATCCACGCTATAGCATCGAACTCGACCGCGACAACTGGGACTACGTGTATCGCGCTTCCGACCTGATCGAGTTGCCCGGGCGGAAGTACGATGCCAAGCGCAACTTCATCAATCGTCTGAAGTCCCAGCGACGGTATGAGTACGTCGTGCTCACAAGCGATCTCGCCGACGAATGCTGGAAGTTCGCCGAGCGCTGGTGCGACGAGAAGCTTTGCGAATCCATCGAGGGACTTGCCGCAGAAAGGCGCGCCGTTCACGAGATGCTCGCCAATTTCGACGCGTTGGGGCTTAGGGGCGGAGCCGTACGCATCGACCGGCGCGTCGTCGCTTTCTCGCTTGGTGAGGCATTGAATCCCGAGACGCTGGTGGTCCACGTCGAAAAGGCCGACACCTCGATAGACGGTCTGTACCAGCTCATCAACAACGAGTTCTGCATTCACGAAGCCGCCGGCTACAGGTGGGTCAACCGCGAGCAGGACCTCGGCGTGCCTGGCCTGCGCAAGGCTAAGGAGTCATACCACCCGGCGCGCTTGGTCGAGACCTGGAGGCTGACCCGGAACGCGATGTAGCAGCCGGACCGCGTCCCCGGCCATTCCGGGCTTGCGGCCGGAGAAGGAGGAGATCATGGTAACGGCAATCGTCCTGATTCAGGGAGAGCGCGACAAACTCCCAGAAACGGCAGAGGCCCTGGCTGACGTGCCCGGCGTTGCCGAGGTCTACTCGGTAGCTGGCGAGTATGACCTGGTCGCAATCGTCCGAGTCAAAGAACACGAGCAGCTTGCGGACGTCGTGACCAGGAACCTGCTCAAGATGGAGGGCATAGTCCGAACGAACACGCTGATTGCGTTCAAGAGCTACTCGCGCCGCGACCTGGAACGCATGTGGGAGATCGGCCTGGAAGCATAGCCTTCCGGCCGGGCTTTAACTGACGGAGAGTATCTTGTAGCGGATCACGCCGCTGGGAACCTCGACGCGCACCTCGTCGCCGGCCTTTTTCCCCATCAACTCTCGGCCGACGCAGGACTCGTGCGATATCCTGCCTTCGGAAGGGCTCGATTCCGCCGGTCCGACTATGGTGTATTCCTCGTCGAGGTCGTCGTCCAAGCTCTTGAGGTGCACCCGGGAGCCTATCCCGATGTGTCCGTCTGAAGCCCCGCCTTCGACGATACTCGCATGCGACAGGATTGCCTTCAGCTCCTTGACCCGAACATCCAGCATCGCCTGAATTCGCTTGGCGTCCTCGTAGTCGAAGTTTTCGCTCGGGTCTCCGAGCTGCCGGGCTTGGCGTATGGTTTCGACCACCCCCGGCATCTTGACCGTGATGATCTCCTTGAGTTCGCGCTGCATCTCCTCGTAACCCTCGCGGGTCAGCACGAAGACGTCGTCAGATATTTCCACGAAACCGCTCCTGACACGAAAAAGAAGCCCGCACCCTGCCACCCCACCGCACCGGGCAATCTGCCCCACGCCGCGCTTCCCGGAGTCGCAATTCCGGATGCGCCTGGGATGACATTTGCTCCGCGGACCGCGTTCAACCAGCGATTGTACCACATCCGGCGGTCGGATGGAACTGTTTTTTTCAGATGCCGGGCTGTTGCGACAGGCGCATTTCTGGCCGATTTTTCGATGGTTCCCGATGGTGGGGGTATGTTAACCCGGCCGTAGCTCTCGGCGGCGTCTTAATGGTCCGAGGTAACCTACCCCGGACCTGGCCCCGGAGCAAGCCGCTCCGAGGCCAGGACGCGACGCGCGACGCAGCCGTTGGTGAGCAGCCAAACCCTCACCCCAACCCTCTGCATTAAGAACGAGAGGGGGTGTTCGGTCGTGGGAATAGAGCCCGGCGTGCCCCTGGCCTATAATTTAACGGGGCCATTGTCGGAGCAAACACCGCCCGACTCGCCGCGCCCGAGAAAGTCTCCTTGGGGCAACATCCCCGAGCTATCGGGGTTCAAACGCCGGCGCGCGTGTTCACACAAACCACGGCATCCTTTGCAGACCATTACGCGGCGCCCAGCATCTCTACAAAGCTCTCGAGCCGCACTTTTGTCCGCGCGTCAAGTTTGCCGGGGGCGTCGCCCTCCATTGTGAGGATCGGCACGTTAATGTGCCTGCGGATGATGAGGTCCTGAATCTGACGGTAACAGAAGCTCTGGGTGTAGTGTATCAGGCCGGCGATGCGTCTGCGCTCGACTTCCCGCTTGATGTCCTGGATGCGTCCGAAGATGTCGTATGGATACGTGTACAGCAAATACTGCTCGACAAGGTCCTCCGTATCGAACGGCATCGTGAACTGCCGCTGTACCTCGTTGAACACAACTCTAGCGCCAATGTTCTCAATCACGTCATA
>JBMFPI010000080.1:0-11724 GCA_049969195.1 Armatimonadota bacterium | reverse complement strand
ACGCACTCAGCAATGGAGACAGTATGAACCAGCAGCAAACACCTCGCAAGGTGCGGATGGTTTGACGGTTACTGATGGACAGGTTCGTGTTGTGCGCGAGGTAGCCGGCAAAGTTGTCGGTACAGAGCTGGTTCTCGGGGTCAAGGCCCCTGGCTCTAAGGTAGTCGGCCCACCGCGTTAGCAGGTCCCAGTACCGTCGGGCGTATTTTGCATCGCCATCGATATGGGCCATCGCGCAGACCATTATCAGCATATTCGCTGATTCCTCGACCGGCATCTGCATGTCGAGGTTGTCCGGCCCGCCGCCGTAGAACTGGCCATTAGCCTGGGGGTAAAGTCCGACATCGTGTGGCGCGAAGTCGTGGAGCCACTTGCCGCTCGCGGAGTACTGGAACACCGGCTCCAGCAGGGCGCGAAGCAGATCAGTATTGAACAGTAGGAACATAGGGGATGACGGATAGCTCACGTCGACGGTCGACATGCATCCTCCGCTAGAGCACTCTTTGGAAAAGAGCAGCGGCCAAAATTTCTCATACGCCCGTCTTTCGGGGTGAGGCTCAGTTGATGCCGTCACCAGCTTGTGGGCTGCCACGGCCTGGCGGTAGGCAAGCGCCACGATGTCGGCATAATCCTCGCCGCCTGTTTTTCGTGCGTCTTCGAGAATCTCCTGGTCGAACCGCGCGCAGCGGCCGTTGAGTGCCTCGAACTCCTCGACGGCCTTCACAATCAGGCCCTCGATTTCCGTGCCGTCCCAGCGCCAGTATGCGCGCAGTTTCTGCCGGAAGTACTCCACCGAGTACAGGTCGTCGTAGACAAGCGTAACCAACCTGCGGCCTTGATTTGTTGAGCGGACTGCGCCCAGATTCATCGAGCATGCCAGGACGGGCATTTCGTCGTTGGCGCGTCTTGGCATGCGCACATCATCCGTCTCTGGAAGCGCGCCGGTTTGTGCGAAGGCTTTCCGCGCTGCATCGGCCGAGGTTACGAGGCCGCGGCTTCCGGGCGCGTCCGGGAACACCAGGTAAAGGTAACCCCAGTCGGTTCTCAGGTCATCCCCGGATTTCTGCAGAACGGGCTGATCCTGGCTTCCGATACGCAGTACTGTCAGAGGCTTGTTGCCAGCGAAGCTATTGCGGTTCCATCTGACAGCCTGATCCGTGGTGTTGACGACCCATTCTGCAGACACGTCCACGTAGAGGCCGACGTCGTGTGTGTGCCCGTCTCCTGAGGCTGCATCCAGAAGGACGTAGCTTACGGGGCGGGACATTACGTCGAGGTTGTCCAAAAGCAAAGGCGTCACAAACGTGATAGTCAGCAGCACGCCTGATGCTTCAAAGGTATATACCGTCCTAGTCGGGCCGACCGCAAGGCGGTTCTGGTGCATGGGCGGAACCTCGGTCGGCACAGGTCCGGCGAATCGGTACGGTTTCCCATCTATTCGGGCCATTCCGCAGAATGACATGGGCGCACCGGTCCAGTGTCTGGTTACATCGCTTGTGAGCGCGTCCGCTGTCGACCAGACGCTGAAGTATGGGTCCACAACCGCCAGCGGCACGGCCCGGGGCCGAAAAGGCCTTGACTCGCTGGAAACCTCTTGTGATGTCACCGACATCGCTCCCAGTACGATGATTGCCGATGCCAAACGAATCATCTCCGCCGCTCGTTTCTCGATGCCGCCGTCTTCACCACCTGCACGGGCCAGGCTCTGCTGCGCGGCGCGAAGCGGGTCCAAACGCTGGGTATCGAACCGCACCGATCGGCGGGACGTACGGGCACTGCCATTTCTTTTTTTTGTTTGCGATTGATGCGCACTAGACCTTCACAAATGCGTGCAGATTGATGATAATGCACATCAGTGATCGGATGCAAGGAGATGACAGTTGAGAAACCGCTTTCTTCACGTCAAACCAATCTCTGAACTGTGGGCGTGCAGGCCGGTGCCCGATGGACAACCTCTCGGCGCGCGGCTGTCCCCGAAGCACGGCGCCGCCCGGGTCGGGTTTCTTGTGCTGGTCCTGGCAGCATTCGTCTCGATTGGAGGTGCAGCGGAATTGGCAGATGTGCCTGCTCGTTTTGAGACTATGGAAGACGTCTGGCGAGGATACGACCCGGAGGCGCTACCTTTGGAGATCGAGGTCGTCAAGTCCTGGCAGGAAGATGGCTGCTGGTTCGAAAAACTCAGGTTCACCGGCGAGGTAGTGGACGGGGCAAAGACGAGGATCATTGCCGTTCGAGGCGGGCCCGTCGGCGCGAAGAATGTGCCCGGCGTGCTGCATATTCACGGCGGCGGTCAGACGTTCTATCCCGGCTGGGTGAAGTTCTGGGCACAGCGCGGCTACGCATGCGTCAGTTTCGATTTCTGCGGTAAGGCCTATGACCGCACGGAGTACACCGACTGGGGCCCACTGGAGAGGTGTAACATGCCTATGGCTGGGGATGGGTACTTCGTCAAGCCGGATGTAAGGGCTTCGTCGTGGTACCATTGGGTCGTGGCCTGCCGGCGGTCGCTCACTCTGCTGGCTCAGACGCCGGGCGTGGATCGAAACCGGCTGGGCATATTCGGCATCAGTGTGGGCGGAACTCTGTGCTGGATGGTGGCTGGCTGCGACCATCGCGTGAAGGTCGCCGCGCCGATCTACGGCTGTGGCTACAACATCGACCCACGCCGCCCCAGCAGCGAAGCTGGTCCGCCAACAAGAGATCAGCTTGAGTTCAAGCGACTTTTGTCCCCTGAAGCGTGCGCGCCCTATATCAAGTGTCCTGTGCTGTTTCTGAGCGCAACGAACGACATGCACGGACGCATGCCCACAGCCTACGAAATACTTGGAGTAGTGGACGCGCCGGTTCGCCAGGTGTTTACTCCCAGGTATGATCACCACGTCGAACCGGAACAGGCGAAGGACCTCCCCCTCTGGATGGACTGGCACCTCAAGGGAGGCCGGCCGTTCCCGAAGAGTCCGAAAATTGAGGTTGGGCTGGACCGAAGAGGCGTCCCGACGGCGTCGGTCGAAGCGGACGAAGCAGGCCAGGTGCACAAGGTTGAGGTCTACTATTCGCTCGGCGACAAGGTTCCCGGCGCGCGGTTCTGGCGGACGGTAAGGGCCGAGAAATCCAGGGGAACCTGGCGGGCGAGCCTGCCCGTGCTGGACACCTGGAAGAGCCTGAGCGCCTTCGCAAACGTCTTCTACATACAAGTCGGGAGTCTGCCTGAGTTCAAATCTGGCCTACACAATCCCCGCCCAGCTCGGCAAGGTGCGAGCGACGCTCAGATGGTCTGCAACAATCGACGACGGCGCCGATCCCGTCGCAAAATGGTTCTTCGTCCCGGCCTACACCGATCCGTGCATCGACGTTACCTATCTGAAAGAGGGCGAAGATTCCTCGGGCAAGTTCCTAACGCTCAACCCGGATGCGTTCGGTGGCGACATTAACTTCTACATTGGCTCGCACTTCCCAGGCGATGAGCAGTATGAGGGCAAACCGGGTAAGGCGCTGGCGTTCGAGTTCAAAGGCTCTTTCAAGGGCGATCTCACTGTGATGGTAGTGCGGAACGACCGCTTGATCGGCAGCAAGAACTTCAGTGCGTCGGTGCCTGCGAAGTCGGCACAAACCGGCTGGCAGAGCGTCGTGCTGCCGCTTTCGGCGTTCAAGGGCGAAGACGGTACTTCGCCCGATTCGTGGGAACATATCGACAAAGTCAATATCACGGGGACAACGTCGAACGCCGGTCCGCCGTGCTTCAGGGGCTTCCGATGGGTGGATGAATCACTCGAAGAACGTGTAGGTTCGGATGCGAAAGATAACTCCGGCAACCGTCCATAGCCCGCCGACAACGAACTCGCCCAGCAGCGTGCCGATGAAAAACGGGACTGCCTTTCGGTAGGCCCGGAGGCCTCCGAACTTCAGAGTGATTGCCTTGGCTATGCTGCCGACTAGCATCGACATCCACAGGAACCACATCGCCCAGCTCGGCGCCATAGCTATCCCGAGCGGGTGGAACGGAAAAAACGCGAACTGCCTGCGCAGCATGCCCAGGCCGAGGGCCGTCAGCAGGCCGACTGCCGCGCCGATCGATTGGGCAATATCCCGCCCGGCCGGGTTGAGTATGGAGGTGTTCTGAAGCATGACAGCCTGCGCTGCAAGGCCGAGCGGGCACCCGTTCATCTTTGCCGTTGCCGCCCCCCGGTGTATATCAGCTCTAGGCAGCTCCAGAAGACTACGATGGAGCCGTAAACTGCGCTCAGTACGAACACCTTCACTAGCGCGCGGCTCTCCGCTCTGACAGAGTCGTTCATTTTCAGGGCTTCCATCAGGTGGGGCATCGGGTGGCTTGCAAAGACGCGATTGAACCAGTAAAGCATCGAAAAAGCCGACAGGGTGCCGGGGCTCATCGCGGACGAGCCGAACAGGTAAGTGATGCCATTGTGGGGTCCCATATTGTGCAGGTCGTGGCACGGGAAGCTGAACTCGGCTCTTATTCTGGTGATCATTACTGCGAGTATTATGTAGATCGCAAAGAAAAGCGGAACGACCCACGCTGCCATCCCGATCATGTGAGCAAATGCTCCCAGAAGCAGGATTCCGATCAGGGCACCGAAAACCGCTTCTCTGGCGGTTAGAGGGTCGCCCGGGTCCCTCAGTACCCGGCCGTCCTCGCCGCAGGGTCGAGCGGAGAAGCTGAAAGCCGACGCGAGCACGTTCTTGAGGTGATGCTTGGACACCCAAACCCCCAGCAGGAAGACGCCCACGTATGTTCCGAATGTAATCCCTACGGTATTCGGAAGTCCGTAGGCTGTGGTTGGCGGTATGGCGTATATCTGAAAGAGTACTCGCTGCGCGCAGAAGATAAGATAGTAGATCCAACAGGACATCGAGAGATCCAGCGGCATAAAGAACGCGATTGCCACTGTGGAGAACAGCACTCCGAAACGCGTGCCGAGCAGGGCGTTCCACGGGTGGTTTTGGAAAAGCTCGTCGTGCGGGGTGGGCTTGAAATGGAGTGCAGGAAGCCACGGATAGACGTAGGCGAACCCGTTCCAGAGGGTAAGTCCGCCCGCGAACGCGAAGCCCAGCCACATTATCCTGTTCCGATAGAGCTCGCCGCGCTCGTCTATCATCTCGACGTACATCGGGACGACTGGAAACGAAAGTCGCTCGTTTACTATCCACTGTTTTCGCAGGATCGAGGTGATGCATGCCATTACCCACAGCAGCACCCCGATGAAGGCGGTCCATATAGCGCACGGTACCAACCACGGCCGGAGGTTCTCCCAAAGGTAGATGCTGGAGTTGCCCATGTAGTAGTTCTTGACAGCCACCGGGTCTTGCACGAGTAAGAAAGCCGGTATGTGGCTGGTCAACTGTCGGACCCAGGGCGCCGGGTCGCTGCTCATATAGGCGGGGTAGGGGATGAAGAAGACCAGTATTTCCATCATGTTGTGGGACATCAGGGCGGAGGCCGCGTTAAGCATCAGGAAGATGACGAGCATCTCCGCGGTCGTGAGCCCGAGCACTCGTTTGTTCGCTGGTCTTGTGAATTGACTCCCGATCGCGCGCAGGCCGAGGTTGGCCAGCGCGAGCACCATCATCGTGACGAGCGTGTTGTAGAATGGCACGAAGTAAGTCGGGAACATCCAGTAGACCAGCTCGGTCTGGGCGATCCATCGGACGTTTACAGGTATCAGCACAAGCCCGATGAGGATAGACCGGGCGGTGATGGCTCGGACGGGAGCAGGTGCGCGGCGCGGGGCTGCCGAGTCAGCTGGACTCTGCGTGACCGCGGTCGTAGATTGAGCCTCGGATTTTTTGGGCACCGGTTCCATTGCGGTATGCTCTAAGGTCAGCCAACCGAGGTTATCGACAGCACGTGCTTTTCAAGCGCGGTGCACAGCGCGTCGATGTTCTCCAGGGGCGTGTTCGCATCCCAAACAGATGCCGAGACCATAAGGCCCCCTTCAGGCGTGTAGAGCCTCTCCACCACCTGCCTCACCTGAGCGTCTATATCTTCAGGCGTGCAGAACGCCCACATTTGCCGGTCTAGATCGACATTGGCGCATAACCTCCCCTTGTAGAACTTCTCTATGTCGTCGAGTGTGTTGGCGCGCAGTTGAGGGTCGTGAACGGAGACCCCGCACTCGATAAGATCGTCTACGATCTCGATCAGCCGGCCGTCGGAGGAGAGTATTACGTGTGCTCCCGCCTCGCGTATGGGCCGGAACAGTGTCATGAACATCGGCTTGATGTACTTACGAAACTTGGCAGGGCTGATCATCAGGGCGTTCTGGGTGCCGATGTCCGTGTGAAAGGCGATGGCATCGACTCCGATTTTGAGGTACTCGTTTACGAGCTTCAACTGGTGCTCCGTGAACCTGTCTATCAGCACCTGTAGATGCGGATCGTCGGTCGCGAAGTCCGCGGTCAGATTCTCGAAGCCTCTCAGGAAATACAGACGGTCGAAAAGTCGTTCCCCGTTGCCGACTACGAGCTCGCCGCGTTCTCTCTGATGTGCGATTGTCTCGCGGATGCTATTCCAGTCTCGGTCGCCGCGTTCCGATTTGGTCATCACATCCGGGAACTCGTAGCCAGCAAGCGCGGACCAGTCCTCGAGCGGGTGTCCGACGACCTGCCCCTCAAGTCCGCCGATTCTGTTGTACCACGTGCAGCCCCAGTTGTCTGTGTAGTATTCGCCTTCGCGATAGACATCCCCGAACGAATCGAAATCGGTCTTGCCCTTCTGATAGCCCGGAAAGAGCAGTGGATGTCGGAGGATGACTTCCTTCAGCTTTTCCCGGTGCGTGTGCCATGTCAGTGGTGAAAAGCCGATGCCGCACGGGATCCTCTCCGGATAGCGAAACTCCACAACACGAAGCCAGTTCTCTCTGTCGGTCACTAGAATACCTCTCGATGTGTCGAACGGCCGGTAGAGCGTTCGAGTTATGCCGGTCTCCCATGCCGAAGCCGCATTGCCGGCGGATAACTTGCTAATGCCGCGGGCTGGTCCTGCGACCCGGCGGGGACCGCGAAGCATTTCCGTGCAATTTATGCGCGTTAACCCTTTGCAAATGCGCGCTGTTTCATTATAATGCACATGAGTGATTCATGGGAAGATGCTGGAGGTCGAGGTTATTGCGGTGGAACGTGAACCTGGCGTTTTTGGCGATTCGATTCGCATCAACTGAGGTTGAGAACCGCCGAAAACGCGCCTATCGCAACACAGCCTGAGGTCCTTGCGATGGACGCGAGAACCGTTGTTCCCGGACGATCCGCGGCCCACAGGAAGCAGCCGTGCGGATAGTTGAGGGCACATTGAAGAGCGCACTATCGCAACGACCTGGTGCGAGGAGGTACTGATGCTCAGATTGTTGGATCTTCTTGCCGACCCGGGATGGGAACAGCGCACGATGCTACTGGCTGTATGCTGTGCGGTGGCACTCTCGCTTTCGGCCTGCGCAAGGGCGCAGAAGACGGCTGACAGCGCGTTCGAGCCCGCGCTCAGACTCAAGGAGCCGTTCGACAAGACTCCTTTCAGGCCGGTTAGAGTGCCTGATTGGCTCGAAGACGTCACGACCTATGTCTTTGGGTCCGCTGAGGACGCGGTTGAGTGCAAGGTTCAGATGGGCGTAATCGGTATTGGCGGCTGCGACTACGTTTACTATCCCAGCAAGCTGCTCCCGATGAGCCCGGCGTTCAAGCCCGATCAGATCGCGAGCGAGATCAAAAAATTCGAGAAGGCTGGCATCCGCCTGATCGCGGCGATTCCACCTCGCATACAGGCGGCGATGTACGCCAAACACCCGGACTGGCGATCCAAGCACTCCAGGGACCAGGTGCTCAAAGAGGTCGGCCCGGACAATCAGTTCGGCGGCGACCTGTGCTTGATGGGGCCCTGGGGCGACTATCTGATCGAAGTTCTTGCCGAAGCCATGAAGATGTTTCCCGCCATCGTCGGATACAGCTTCGACGGCATACACGACAGCGGCGTGTGCTACTGCGACTACTGCCGCGCAGCCTACAAGAAAGACACGGGCAATGACATACCGGACCCCAACATGAACGACCCGGTGTTCAGGCGGTATGAGCAATGGCTGAACCGTCGGATGGAGGCTTTCGTAGTCAAGCTGCAAACTCGGCTCAAAGCCATCAACCCGGATTTCGCCCTGGTTACCTGGACGACCAACGCGGGCCGATTCGGGCATTTCCTGTCCATCCCAAGAAATATGCCTGCCAGGATGAACCTGCTCTTTGATTCTCCCGGACAGGAGTACTGGCTCGACGAGACAAACCGCGGCAACACAGTCGTGCCCGCCTTCGCCAACGCCTACATATGGGCCGTCACAAACCACAGACATGCTCACAGTGAACCTTACTTGATGTCCCACGGGAACCCATACGGTACGGACAGCTTCCCTCCTCACGAGCTCTACCGGCGCGTGCTTCTGACGATTACTCACGGGGCGCAGATGGCGCTCGCCAGAGGCTGGACCAATCTCCGTGAGGCTACGCGCATCGCCTTCGATGAGATCCACAAGAGGTACCCGTGGCTGACGCACAAGAAACCGGAGCCCTGGGCCGCAATGGTGATGAGCGACGACACCAACTTCCTCTATGGCCGAGACCCGGGCAAAGTTGAGGAAAGGTATCTATCGAACGTGCTCGGAACATTTCGGGCCACGCTCGAGGAGCATCTGCCGACGGCTGTCATCTGCGATTGGAACCTGAACCCCGAAGACCTCGCGCCCTACAAGGTTCTTGTTCTGCCTAACACCGCTTGCCTGACTGAGCAGCAGGCTGAATCTATCAGAGAATACGTCAGGAACGGTGGTGGGCTCGTTGCCACTGTGGATGCTTCGCTCTTTGACGAGTTCGGCAATCCGAGAAAGGACTTTCTACTTTCCGATGTGCTGGGCGTGCACTACAAGGGAACGCCGAGCTCGGCGAGCGGCGGGTCCGAAATCGATGTCAACTTCGCGAAAGGCATCGTTGATCCTAGCTACTGGGAAAAGCGAAAAAAACGTTTTCGACTTCAGGATCACTTCCGGTCACGAGGCGGTGCACTCCGCCGCGCTGGAGCAGTATGTCGGCCAGGCCAACGTTACGTTCAAGGGACAGGCTGCAGCAATTGAGCCGCTTCCGGGCGCCGAGGTCCTCGCTACGATTCAGCCGCGGCAGGAGGGCTCGCAGCCGCTGCCTGCAATCGTCGTGTCAAAATACGGCAAGGGGAGAGTCGTCTATTTCGCAGCAGGATTCGACTCGGCATACTACCTCTATCCGTATCCGTACCAGCGGGTGCTGATCACGCAGGCGATGCGATGGGCTGCGTCCGAGCCGCCCAGAATCACCGTGGAAGCCCCGATGTGTGTGCATTTCACCACGTTCCGGCAGAAGCGCAACGGTGAGCGCCTGATTGTCCATCTTTTTAACGACCTGAACACCGCGGGCAACCACGCAAAGCCCGACGATGACGTTCCATTGCGCAAGGAAACTGTTCCGATCTACAACATTAGAGTACGTTTTAGCGGTTATGGTATCTCGCGGGTCCACCTCGCGCCCGAGGGGCTGGACCTGACGCCGGCGGCCGTGAGCGGCGGCATCGAGGTCGTGGTGCCAAAGCTCGACATACACTGCATGGTGGTTGCCGAACTGAAATAGGGAGAACGAAATGACATCTCTCGAGCGTACAATGGCAGCGATTGAGCGACGCTTTCCGGACCGTGTCCCGACTGAGCTCCACAACTTTGTGATGGCCGCGCGGATGGCTGGGATTCCGCTGTCGGAGTGCTTGCAGTCGGGCGAGCTGATGGCCGAATCGCATCTGGTTGCCTGGCGCCGCTTCCGACACGATATGATCCTCGTTGAAAACGGCACCACCGCCGTAGCCCAGGCGATGGGCAGCGGGGTTATCTATACCGATGACCAGGCTCCACGCGTGATCGACCCTGTCCTGAAGAGTCTGGACGATATAGACAAGCTCAAGATCCCCGATCCCGAGCGAGACCACCCGCTGCCGGAAGTGCTGAAGGCCGTGTCGATCCTGCGAAAGGAACTCGGCGACAGCGTCTTCATAATGGGCAGGGCTGATCAGGCTCCGATGGCCCTTGCGGGCGCTATCAGGGGCCATGAGCAATTCTTCTTTGACCTGGGGGCCCCTGCGAGGATCCGGCAGTGATCGACCGGCTACTGGACGTGTGCCTGGAGGCCACGACTCGCTATGCCGTCGCCCTCCAGAGAGCTGGAGCGCACGGGACTTCGATCGGCGAGTTCGGTTCGGACACGATCTCGCCGATCACGTACCGCCGATATGCCCTTCCTCACCTGCAGAAATTCTTCTCCGCAATGAAAAAGGCTGGCTTCCCGGCGTCGCTGCATCAGTGCGGGGACACCTAAGCCGTGCTGCCAGAAATGGTTGAAAGCGGAGCCGACATACTCGAGCTCGACCGCCACACCGATATGTACGCAGCAAAAAACGCAACTGTTTGAAAAGCATCAGTGCTCGGGATGGTTGACCCGGCGAATGTGCTGCACAGGGGAACTCCAGCGCTGGTCGAGCAGAAGACCCGGGAAGCACTGGACGTGCTGGCACCGGGCGGCGGGTTCATTCTCGGACCAGGGTGCGCTCTGGTTTCGGAGACGCCCGAAGAGAATGTGCAGGCGCTCATTGACACGGCGGCGAGATACGGCGTCTACAGGCCCGACGGCACTCTCGTCCCGGCCGGGTAGAGCTAGTGTTGCATGCAGCAAAGGTCTTAGGCGATATGTGTCGGTTACGCGAAGCGGGGCTATCGACAGCCTCTAACGCATGGCGCAAACGGCAGAGGTTCTCGTTCGCCCGCCTTCCCCGCGGCCCATATGGAGGACCGGCGGATGTGATTTCTCCTGCGTGCTACGCTGCCCAAACCTGCCGCTACAGGCTGCTCCGACAGGCTGCGTTTCCGTCGATTCGCTTGCCCGCCATAAGGACGGCGAATCGACGGAAACACCAGGTTTGCGTTCTATGGCAAGAACCCTGCTGCGACGTGCAGGGGTTTACGTTGTCGGATGCTATGTACCGAAATACTACTAATAATCCGGCCAGCCGTCGTCGATCTTGAGGTTTATGTTCTCGGGCAGATATGAGTAGAGGTCGGCGTTCCTGATATAGAACCTGATCCTCTTATCCTTGTCGACCCAGTCGGGAGGGAATTGTTTGGTCTTCCAGGTAATCTCGCCTCTTACCGAATCGCCGGTGAACGGCACGCATTCTTCCCTTTCGAACCCGGGGATGACCTTGTTGTTGCGGTCAAGGAGTTCGGCCGCGACATAGCCGCCGGGGCCGCACTTGGCATTGATTCCGACCCTGGGCGTGTTAAAGACCTCCCGTCGGGAAATGAACCAGCCTTCCTTCTCGCCGGCGTGCATCGAGCAGAACCCATCAAGCCGCAGTTTCGCTAGCCCAACAGCGGACTTGATCCCCTGGTAGTCCTCGTGAATCTGGTCCCAGCCTGTGTAATAGAACCATAGTTCGTCGCCCATCACGATCGGCTCCCGTGCCGTAAACGCCAGGCCGCAGTCGAACTGTTTGTAAGGGCCGTTGCCGATGAACGGCTCGCGCCGAGGCGTCCGGGTCCAGTTGATCAGGTCCCAGCTCCAGGCGAGCTGCACGTCGATGGTCCTAGGAGTCCGTCCGACTATCGACCCAGCGCCGTTTGATGATGGGCGTGTGAGCTTGCTTGGATCGGACTCAACGGT
>JBMFPI010000079.1:0-11773 GCA_049969195.1 Armatimonadota bacterium | reverse complement strand
CAAGGTACACGCCCTGCTGCAACATCTCGCCGAAGAATCGAGCGTACAGCGCGGTGTCGGAGCTTTTTGCTGAGGCGTAATCGGTTACAGGGCCCGTAGCGAAGAAGAACGTCATCATTGATGCGACGCGGTTACATACGGCGGGGATTGCCGCGCGGGCCGCTGCAAGCTTGATCCCCTCGGCTAGAGAAGAGGCCTTGCGTTCGAGTTCCTCGTAGAAGCCCGGCTCTCTGAGGAGCTTCAGCGTCTCGATCCCGGCTGCGACCGCCAGCGGGTTGCCGGAGAGCGTGCCGGCCTGGTAGACCGGCCCTATGGGCGCTACAAGTTCCATTATCTCCTTTTTTCCACCGTAGGCGCCGACCGGCAGCCCACCTCCTATGATCTTGCCGAGACAGGTCATGTCAGGCTCGACGCCGTATCGTGCCTGAGCCCCGCCATAGGCGACACGAAAACCTGTGATCACCTCGTCGAATATAAGCACGGCGCCGTTTCTGTCGCACAGGCTGCGCAGTCCTTGCAGGAAACCCTCTGCCGGCGGAACGACGCCCATATTTCCGGCTACCGGTTCGACCACGATACACGCCACGCTGTCGCCCGCTGCCGACACAGCGCGCTCTGCCGCGTCGAGGTTGTTGTAGGGGACGGTGATGGTATCTGCAGTGACGCTCTCCGGCACGCCCGCGCTGTCGGGCAGGCCGAACGTTGCTATCCCCGAACCGGCTCGGGCGAGGAGCGCGTCGGAATGGCCGTGATAGCACCCCTCGAACTTGATTACCTTAGAGCGGCCCGTGTAACCCCGCGCGACGCGGATTGCACTCATGAGCGCCTCCGTCCCCGAGTTTACGAGCCGCACCATCTGGATCGACGGAACCGCCTCGACAATCATCTCGGCAAATTCGACTTCGCGAGCCGTCGACGCTCCGAAGCTGGTGCCGTCTTGAGCCGCTCGGCAAACGGCTTCCACGACTCTGGGATGTGCGTGCCCCAGGATCAGCGGCCCCCACGAGCAGACATAATCGATATACGAGTTTCCGTCCTCGTCGTAGATTCGGCTCCCGCTTCCGCGTTTCACGAAGACGGGCCGCTCACCTACCGACTTGAATGCTCGAACGGGACTGTTTACCCCGCCCGGTATCACGCGCGCCGCACGTCCTTGAAGCTCTGCCGAACGCGATAGGTCCATCCAGATCACCGGTGCGAGTATACCAGTGCGGCATGCGAGTGTCAAACGCGAGCGAGCCGAAGGGGTTGTCGCCACGCTTCGGGAACGACTGTCCGCAGGCTTGCCTGGCAGCAGACGGACGAGGATGGCCCTAAGACAGCGAACCCTCACCCCGTCCCTCTCCCGTAAAGGGAGAGGGAGTGTTGTACTGTGGGAACCGATTCCGGTGCGCCTTGGCGAGGTGGTCGGATTTGGCCGTTACCGCAGCTTACAAAAGAAAGCGCTTTTCACGACGGCACGGGTTACTTCGCTGGAAAAGCTATGACCGAACCGCCCCAGCAACACCAATAACGCGTTCGGAGCCGGTTTGCAGTTCAGTCGGCTTCGATGAAAACCTTTCGGCGGGCCTCGTCGAGTGTGGTAAGTCCCGCAAGGATCTTCTCAACGGCATGCTCGCGCATGGTTTTCATCCCGGCGCGTATTGCGAGATCGCGAACCTGGTCGGCGGTCGGTTTCTCGATGGTGAGGCGGCGCATCTGCTCATTTACGACCATCAACTCGAACACCGCTATGCGGCCCGCGTAGCCGCGGTTATCGCACTGACTGCAGCCGACCGGTTTGTACAGTTCGACTTTCTCGTGATGGCTGGTCAGACCCAGCACGGCGAGCTCTTCAGGACTCGCCTCATAAGGCGCCTTACACCGTGGACAGAGCAGCTTCACAAGTCTCTGCGCAAGCACGCCGATGACGGACGAACCTATAAGGAACGGTTCGACACCCATATCTGTGAGCCTGGTGATGGCCGAGGGTGCGTCGTTGCAGTGAAGGGTCGAAAAAACAAGATGGCCGGTCATTGCCGCCTGGAACGCGATGGTTGCCGTCTCTTTATCTCTGATCTCGCCTACCAGGATCACATCGGGGTCCTGTCGCAGGATCGCCCTGAGCTGGACGGGAAAAGTCAGCCCGGCCCGGACGTTTACGGCCGATTGATTGATCCCGTCAAGGTCATATTCTACCGGGTCCTCAACGGTCATTATGTTGGTTTCAGGCGACTTGATATGCCCGAGAGCGGAATAGAGTGTAGTAGTCTTGCCGCTGCCGGTCGGCCCGGTGACCAGGATGATGCCGTAGGGTCTGGTGAGCAGGTTATTGAAATCCTCAAACTGCTTCTCGCTGAAGCCGAGCTTATCTATATCCATCTGGACGCCCGACTTGTCCAGCACCCTTATGACCACCCGCTCCCCGTAGTGGACGGGAAGAGTGGATATCCGCAGGTCTACGTGCTTGTTGTGGATTTTAACGCTGATTCTGCCGTCCTGGGGCACACGTTTCTCAGCAATATCGAGCTCAGCCATGATCTTGATGCGGCTTACGACGGCCGCCTGAATCTGTTTCGGGAGGCTGCGGATGTGTTGAAGCGAGCCGTCTATGCGGTAGCGTATCTCCATGTTGTTGGCTCGCGGCTCAAAATGGATGTCGCTCGCGTGCTGTCGCACGGCTTCCTGGAGCACTAGGTTCACTGTCTTGACCACGGGGGCCTGCCCGCTGAGCCGTCGCTCCTCAGCAATATCGTCGGCGGTCTCGGTTTCTGGAAGCTGCACGTCCACGCCGCCGATCGCCTGCTCGATAGACGCTTCGATGTCGTCGCTTGGCGTGCCGTATACGCGGTCCAGCGTTTTCTGAAGCTTGGACTGACTCGCCAGAAGCGGCTCCACACGTCTCTTTGATATCCTTTGAACCGCGTCGATGGCCTCCACGTCCATCGGGTTGGTCGTGGCTATTGCCAGCCGGTCGCCTGTTGCCGCGACCGGGACTACGTTGTATGTCCGCGCTATCGTCTCGGGGACCAGGCTCATGACCGGCTCAGGGATCGTGAGGTCCTCCAGGTCCACAAACGGCATTTCCATTTGCAGGGCCCGTGCTTCGGCCACGTCGTCATCGGAGACCAGCCCTTCATCAAGCAGTATCTCGCCTAGGCGCTTGTAGTTGGATTTTTGCTGATCGAGGGCCCACTCAAGCTGCTTCTCCGTCAGGACCCCGGCGGTAACCAGTATGTCACCGAGTCTGGTTCTAGGCAGCGATTGCATCAGTGTCGCCTCCGACGATAGCCTCTATTCGGTCGGCAATGCTCCACAACGGCAGGACTTCGTGCACGATTCCCGCTTCAATGGCCGAGGCTGGCAAGCTGTGGACCACACTGGTCGCCTCGTCCTGGGCTATGGTAAATCCGCCCGCATTGCGCACGGCGCGCATGCCTTCGCGGCCGTCGGAGCCCAAGCCGGTTAGCAAAACGGATACCACAGTCGGGCCGAAAACCTGCGCGGCGGAGGTCATAACCGCGTCGACTCGCGAGCGCATCAGATCCGGTTTGCCGCTGACGTCTTCGAGTATCACACAGTAACCCGGTGCGGTCGGGCTGCCTACATTGGCTATCGTGAGCCTTGCGTTTGATGGAGCCACTACGATCCGGGAAGCCAGCAGTGCCTGCCCGTCCTCCGGTTCGAGGACCGGCATCTTGCACAACTGCTGAAGGTGATGTACCAGCACTCGCGTGAACCCGGGCCGCATCTGCTGGGCGACTATGATGGCGCCCGGAAACCTGGCCGAAAACTGCGGCAGCACCTGGGCGAGCGCCTGAGGGCCGCCGGTATTCGCCCCGAATACCACCACCCACTTCGGTGTTTGCAGGAGTCGCCTGGGATTGGAATAGGACGTTTCTGACACGAAAGTCGAATCACTCCTTCGCCGTTTGTGTCACCTGATTCGGATCGTACGGCCGTCGCTTATCATTTGAACAGCACCGTGAACGTCCGTGCGATAGACCTCAGCCCCCGTGTTTTCCGTGCTGATTCGTTCCAGCACTGTGCGGCTGGGCCTGTCCGCTCCTCTACCCACCATAACTACGCAATACTCCGGTCGGACAAATGACAGAAACTCTAGCGATGTGCTCCCGTATCTGCCGTGCCGGGCTACCACCAGGACCGTGCTCCTGAGGTCTACTCCCGAGCGGATCATCCAGGCCTCGTCTTCCAACAGGGCATCCGAGGCCAGCAAGAACCGTGTCCTGCCGAAGCTGATTCGCGTGACCAGGGGGCGCTCCGTCGCGCCTTCAGGTTCCCGAGGCGGACTTAGGGCTTCGAGCTTCACCCTGGGAGACAGCCGGATGCGGTCCCCGGCCTTCAGAACGACCTCGGCGACCGGTCTTCGCGGCCTCGTTGTAACCGCTTGCCATGTGTTACTGCCGTGGATGATCCTCCTGATCTCGAAACCGTCAGTCAGACTCTCGATAGCGCCCGTATGCTTTCCGATCGGGTTGGTCACCATCACGTCCAGCGACTTCGCCCCCAGCCGGCGAAGATAGCTTACGAGCGCGTCGGCTGTGCTTTCAGGGCCAGGGTCCGCCACAAGAAAGCGCTTCTCAGGCGTCTGGAACACTATTGCGTTCCCGAACTCGGCAGGCAGGAAATCCGCGACGAGGACGGGAACGGCGGGCAGAACCTCCCGTCTCGCACGCAGCAACCCTAGATATGACCCGGCCGCCAGCGCAGCCGCTATGACTATTATCGGCAGGACCTTGCGCATTCTTATCTCACCCGGACTACATCTTAGTGGGCATTCCGGGGACAGTCAATCGGGCCTGCAATCACGTATCAGCTAAGTCTTGAAGGCGCAAGCACCCAGGACGCCGTCATCCTGAACTCGATTCAGCACTTTTACCGTCTGCGTCCGGATTCTGAAACAGGTCCGGGGTGACGTGATTCCCGCGGAACTGAGCCTGCTACCAATCGCGCTGTGTTGCACTAGGGCGTTTTCGGCGATTCTCCCGCTTAGTTAGGATGCGTCAAATCGCCGGGAACGTCGGATTTGGGTTCAATCGCAACGACCTCGCTATGCGGGTGTGGTGCGGCAAACGCAAGGTTGCTGGGGACGGTGATCGCCCGAGCATCTTGGCGGTTTGTACAAAGGAGTTCGTGCCCCCCATGGCGTATGAACGAACGGACCCGGGCTGAGCGGAGGCCTGGAAAAACCGGGCGGTTGTGTCAGACATGCCGATTCTGGGTGTGGGAACCGATATAATCGAGACGCACCGTATAAAGCGGATGCTTGAGGGTAACAAGCGCTTTGCCGATCGCGTGTTCACGAGTGCTGAATTAGAGTATTCGCTGCCGAAGCGATCGAGGTATGCGAATCTGGCGGCACGGTTCGCTGTGAAAGAAGCCGTTGCTAAAGCGTTTGGCCGGTCGTTTTCATGGAAAGATGTAGAGATGGTGAACGGACAAGACGGCAAGCCGGTTGTGAACCTCTACGGCCGTGCGAGAGAGGTTGCCGGGAGTGCGAAGGTCCACGTGAGCGTCTCACACACGAAGAACTACGCCAGCGCTGTCGCAGTGGTTGAGGTGGACGAATGAGAGAGCAAATGCGGTCGCGCACCCCGTTGGTCACGGCAGAGCAGATGCGCGAGCTAGACCGATTGGCAACAGAGAAATACGGCATCCCGAGCCTGCTTTTGATGGAGAACGCCGGCCGAGCTGTTGCCGATACCGCTGCCGAGATGTTGGGCGACGTTCGAGGCAAGCATGTAGTGGTTGTGTGCGGGCCGGGCAACAACGGTGGTGACGGCTTCGTTGCCGCGAGACACCTGCACAATGCCGGTGCGGACGTGCGTTTAGCCTATTTCGGGGACCGCTCGAAAGCCAGAGGCGATGCCTTGGTCAACCTGGAGATCGCTGAGAAAATGGGCCTGGCGATCGACATGTCGGGCAGCATCAGGCGGCTTCGAACTTCGCTCGAGCGGGCCGAGCTGGTCATAGACGCGCTGTTGGGCACTGGGATCAAGGGCGAACTGAGGGGCGACCTGGGTGAGGTGATCGGGTGCATCAACCTGAACACGGGAGCCCCGGTTCTGGCTGTCGACATACCCTCCGGGGTGGACGCCGATACGGGCAGGACCTGGGGGCCATCGTCGCGGGCCGCGCAGGAGGCTGTCGATGCCGACTGCACGGTCACGTTTGGGCTGCCGAAGATTGGTCTTGTGACTTATCCGGGGGCGGGATACGTAGGGGATCTTGTCGTCGCGGACATTGGGATTCCCGTTGAAGCTTTGAGCGGCTGTGACAGCCACACGTTCTTGCTGGATTCGGCGGAAGTCGTATGGCCCTGGACGAGATCCCCCGATTCGCACAAGGGCGACTACGGTCACCTGGCGATTGTTGCCGGGTCGGTCGGGATGACCGGCGCGGCCGCACTGGCGGCCGAGGGAGCGCTGCGGGTTGGGACAGGCCTGGTGACTCTGGCGGTTCCACAGTCGTTGAACGACATCATGGAAGTGAAAGTGACCGAGGCGATGACAGTCCCGGTTCCCGAGGGAAAGGCCCGGGCGTTCGGGATGGGGTCGTTGCAAAGCGTGCTGGATATCATTGAAAAGCGCGATGCGGCGGTGATTGGGCCGGGGTTCGGTCGGGATGACGACACGGTTCATTTTACGCTGGAACTGGTCCGGAAGCTTGGGAAACCGGCTGTTCTGGATGCTGACGCGCTCTTTGCGGTATCGCGTGATGTCAGCGTCCTGAAGAAGTGCAGGGCGCCGCTCGTGATCACGCCGCATCCGGGTGAGATGGCTGCCCTGCTAGGAACTGCACCTTTAGAGGTTCAGTCTAACCGACTGGAAATCGCACGCGCGTTCGCAAGGGAGCACGGCGTTACGGTTGTGCTGAAGGGCGCGGGGACTGTCGTCGCCAACTCCGAAGGGGAAGCCTGCATCAATACTACCGGCACGCCCGGGATGGCGACTGGCGGGGTAGGCGATGTGCTCTCAGGGATGATCGGCGGCCTGCTCGCGCAGTCTGAGGTCTTGCCCGGGTGGTTTGCCGCCCGCGCAGCCGTGTACCTTCACGGACGCGCCGGCGAAATCGCGGCGGAAAAGCTTGGAGAGGCCGCTATGATCGCATCCGATGTCGCGAATGCGATAGGAGACGCGATCCGCGAGTTGGTTACCGACGGCTGAGAGCGGAAAGGGTGATCTGCCATAAGGACCGAAAAAGGACTTCTCATCGTTGTATTGCTAACCGCACTGGTATGCGGGGCGACGTCGGGTGCGCAGAAGCTCCAGGTGGAAAAGAAAGGCACCTACCTTTACTGGTTCGAGTACACTGACGTGCTCGGGAACGAGAAGGTGACCCAGCCCGTGAAGTTCAAGGGGCAGTCTGTCGATCTGGACACTTCTGCGTTGGGCACGGCGTTCAAGAAAGCCCGGATCCTCGTGATGAATAAGAAGACTGGGAACCTTGCTATCCTGGACTATACGGCCCCGAAACACGTCAAAGCCGCAAAGCCGGTCGAGGTCAAAGAAGAGTCATTCACGTACGTGCGGGCTGTACGACTTCGCGTGGTATCGGAGGACGGATCGCCCCTCGAAAGCGGGCTGGTGGAGATCACCGACGGCGAGGGAACGCCCATGACGGCCGTCCTTACCCCGCCAGATGCGGGCGTAGCGGCTTTCTGGAACGTTGCATCGGGTGAGATCAACGTGAAGGTCCGGGCGAAAGGCGTGTCTAAAACGGTCGATTCCGATATCGAACTCCCCACAAAACGCAAGCTGCCCTGGTTTGAAAGGGACGTTAGGGTCAAGGGCGATGTGGATACGCTACCTGCGGCAAAGACTGCAGAGAGGGCAAGGCCCGCGCCCGCTGAACCGGCACGTGTGGGGGGCATTAATTCGCTGCTGCAGATGGTCGCCGGGCTGGTGTTCGTTATCGTCGTGGTTGCGATCACGTATGCAGTTATTAAATCGAAGGGCGTCACGGCTGAACAGGCGCTGCGCAAACTAGGCGTTCAGCTTCCTGGCGACCAGGGCGAGCCCGGGGGCACTCCCGGGGTGGTGCCTGCGGCAGCAGTTGACCCGAATGTATGTCCTTTTTGCGGACAGCGCAAGGATGCTTCCGGCAATTGTGCCTGCGCGATAACAGCGGGCGCCGCGCCGGGCGTGGCCGTGACGTCTGCCGGCGTTCCCAGGCTGGTAGGCATCGCGGGAACGTATATGGGACAGATTTTCGAGATCGGGTGGGGTTCTAAGGTGATCGGTCGAGAGGCCGGGTGCGACATTGCCCTCACAAGCGACAGCACCACGTCGCGCCGGCACGCAACGATAACTGCATCCGCCGGAGTCTACTCAATCCGGGACGAAGGCAGCGCCAACGGTACGTTTGTCAACGGCGCGCGTATCACGGAGCAGAAACTCACGCCCGGTGATGAGATACAAATCGGCGCGACGCGCTTCAGGTTCGAGGTCTGATTGGCTCGCGTAGTTCGGTACACAATTGCGGGGCTTCTCGGAGCGGTAGCGGCTTGGGGATCTATGGAGTGGACTCCGTTGATGCCCGAGTCGCGAGTGCCGGGGGTCGAGATCGTAATCCCCTACAGCCACTTGTTCGTCATCGGCGTCGTATCGGGCTTGCTAATCGGATTAGCCCTTGGGCTGGCCGAGGCGATTGCCAGCCTGTCGCCCAGGGAAGCGGCGAGGAGCATCTTGCTCGGGGCGCTCGTCGGCCCGGCAGGCGGAATCCTGGGACTGACCTTCGGGAACGCTTTCTATAACGCTATGCGGGCTCTCACCGGCGGGAACCCCTACGGTCCACAACTGCCGGCGAATATCCCCGCCGAGGCGAGGCCACAGTCGTCCGGAGGTTTGCTTGCCTTTCTCCTCCTGCTGATCGGTCGCGGCCTTGGATGGGCGCTTATCGGGGCGTTCATCGGCCTGTCCCAGGGCATCGCGACAGGTTCGACCAGAAAGATGACCAACGGCGCGGCCGGCGGGTTTCTTGGGGGCGGGCTCGGCGGGTCGGTGTTTGAGATACTGGTCTGGATGAACAAGGGTGGGGTGGCTAGTTTTCCTGCGGCCATGATCCGCTTCATCAGCTTCGCGGCGACCGGCGCGGCGATTGGTCTGTTCATAGGGTTCGTCGAGGAGGTCGCGAAGAAGGCCTGGCTGGTTCGGCTGGTCGGGACCAACGAGGGGAAGCAGTACGTTCTCGACAAACCCGTTACTGTGCTCGGTCGGAGCGAGCTTGTGGATCTGCCGGTGTTCGGCGATCCTGACGTAGCCGAGCGGCACGCGCTCATCACCCGGGAGGGTCAGCGGTTCTGCATCGAAGACCTGGGATCGTACTCCGGCACGAGAGTCAACGACAGGCCGATAACTAGGGAGGTGCTGCGCGACCGGGATATGATAATGATCGGCAAGACGCGGTTTCTATTCCGTGACAAGGCGACCGCCAGGGCGGACTACGGCGTTTCGGCTACTTACGAGATCGGGCCGAGGATACCCGCCTCCCAGCACGTGTGCCCGTTCTGCGGGTCCGTGAAAGACGCGAATGGCAGATGCCAGTGCACCGTGTCGTTTCCAGCGTCGAGTTCTCCGACGGCTCAGATGACCGCTCAGATGACTGCCCAGATGCCGGCGCAACCCGATCAGCAGACGGCACAGATCGCCTCACCCCAGCCATCTCCTGCGCGGGGAGAGGGAGCCAGGTTGGTGGCGATTTCCGGGCCGTATGCCGGCAGGACGTTTATTCTCAGGCCGGGTGAAACACTTATCGGTCGCGAAACGACAAAGGATGTGGCGCTCTCGATGGACAACACCGTCTCCCGCAGTCACGCGAGGATTGTCGAGGAGGCCGGGGGTTACGTCATATATGACGACGGCAGCACGAACGGCACGTTCGTCAACAACGTTCGCGTCTCAAGGCACGAACTGTCGAACGCGGACGTAGTGCAGATAGGCAGCACGAAGCTCAGATTCGAGGTGTGAGGCGAGAACAGACTTGGGGCGGGCGGAGGTCCTATCGAGAATCGTTTCGGCGGCGATTGCCGCCGTGTACGTCGTAAAAGCCTTTTTCTCGTCCGGGCCTGAGAGCGCTTTGGCCGTTGCGCTTCTGCTTCTGGTGCCGTTGGGCCTGATATGGTTTGGCGATGACATAGAGATCCCGGGCAACCGGCTTTCTGATGTGCCTTCGGGGCGCACGCCGGGTTACCTGCTGCGGATGATCGGATGGGTGTTGCTGATGCTGCCGATAATTGCGGCTGCGTATATGAGGTATGGGAGGCACGCGTAGATAAGCCATGAGTTTCGATGACAGGACGCAGATGATTCCGCCGGATGATCCGAATAAGACGCGCGTCGGCGGGTTCGATCCGAGCGCAACGCGGTGGGTCGGGGCGGATATGAACCGCACGGCGATGGCCGCCGAGATAAGGGCGCTCCGACTCGAATGCCTGCCGGAGAACTCGTACGCGCTTGCAACCCAGTCGACGCGCATGCACGTGCTCGTCAAGATTACTGGCAGCGGCACGGCGATGGGCGCGCGGATGCCGTTGAACCTGTGCTTGATCCTCGACCGCAGCGGTTCTATGGAAGGTGCGCCGTTGGAGTACGTGAAACGCGCGTGCGGATATGTGGTCGACCTGCTGGAGCCTACCGATGTGCTCTCCATAGTAGCCTTCAGCGACCAGGCCGAGGTTATTATGCCCGCCCGGCGAGTCGTCAACAAGCAGCTCATCAAGGAGCATATCAACCGCCTCGACGTAGGCAACACAACGGATCTCTACGGCGGTATTGCAATGGGTGCGAGCCAGATAGCATCGGTTGCGTCGCCCGGCTACGTAAACCGCGCTCTGCTCTTTACCGACGGCGAGCCGACCGCCGGCAATAAGGACTTCAGTTCCATAGTGGGCCAGGTGGTCGAACAGAAAAGCCGTGGGATCACGTTCACTGCGCTTGGGTTTGGCAGCGAATACAACGAAGAGCTTCTTGCCGCCATCGCCAAGCGCAGCGGCGGCAACTATTATTACATCACGCGCCCCGAGCTTATACCGGAGATATTCCGTAAAGAGCTCGAAACGATGATGATGACGGTCGCGCGCAACGTCAGGATGCGCGTGCTGATGTCCCGGTGGGTCCAGGTGAGGCAGATATACAACAGGCTGCCGACTTACGGTCACCGATCCGCCGAGGTCACTCTTGCGGATCTGGAACGCGGGGAAGTTCAGACCGCGATGGTAGAGCTCGAGCTGGGCGCGAGGCCCGGCGGCAAGTATCGAGTCGCGAAGGTCGATATCGTCTATGATGACTCCGTCACCGGCCGGACAGAGACCGTGTCAAGGGATGTCGTGATCGAGTTTACTACGGATCCGGCGTTGATCGCCGGCGGCTTCAATCCGGATGTGCAACGCGAGCTTGAGGTTGCACGTGCGTCCCGCAACCTTGAGCGCACCGTTATGGGTATGCGCACTCAAATGATCTCCCCTGATGAGGCCGTCCGCGAGCTTGAGAAAACACAGGCGCTGCTTATTCAGCAGGGCAAGACGCTCCAGGCGCAGGACATCCAGCGCGCTATCGACCAGATCAAACAAGGTGCGGCGGCCGAGAAAACGTTGATCGGGATCAACCTGGACCGGGAGAAAACGCAATGATCGACGATGTGCAAGAGACCGTAACCGGCGTGATGGACGACGCTCAGGCAACCCGGGTTATATCGGAACCGCGGGTTGAAGCGACGCAGTACGCTGCGAGCATAGAGTGTCCGGTATGCCACATGGCGAACCCGCCGTCGGAAA
>JBMFPI010000078.1:0-11795 GCA_049969195.1 Armatimonadota bacterium | reverse complement strand
CATATTGACTAGGAGGGCAAAGCGGCATAGAATAGACGAGCCACCAGCCAACTTTCCACTATGGCTGGGACAGGCTCGGGTGATGCGGCTGTCGGGCTTGAGCACGGTCAGGCCGTCGATGGAAGCAATCCCCTCGGCGATGATGGCGGCGCTTTTGATTCGGCGTTCGGTTTGCTCCTGCAGTCGTCTGAGCTGACAGCGCAGGATCGTGGCCTGCCATTCGCTCATGCGGAAGTTGCCGCCGCGAGTGGTGTGGATATAGCGCGCTGCGCCGCGGGCGCGGCCGACGTTGTGCAGCGACCAGACCAGGTCCGCGAGATCCTCCGAGTCGGTCATGACGGCCCCTCCCTCGCCCGCGGTGAGACTCTTCGACTGCTGGAAGCTAAAGCATCCGACGGTCAGTTGCGCGCCGACTTTTCGTCCACGCCAGGCAGTGCCCTGCGCGTGCGCGCAGTCCTCGACAACCGGCAGACCCGTTCTTGACGATATCTCGCGGATACGATCGAGGTCGGCAGGATAGCCCGCGTAGTGCACTATGCATATGGCCTTCGTGCGCTCCGTGATTGCAGGCTGAATCGCGGCCGGGTCGATCTGGTAGGTGTCAGGGTCGATATCGACGAACACGGGCACGCCCCCGCACAGGTCCACCGCGTCCGAGGTCGCACAGAACGTGACCGCCGGCACAATGACCTCGTCGCCGTGCTCGATGCCGAGCGCACGAAATGCGCACATCAGGGCCACGGTCCCGTTCGCCACCGCAATGCAGTGCGCCGCATCGTGATAGCTCGCCCATTCCTGCTCGAACTTGCCCGCCTCACACTCCTCGGCCGACCACAGCCTGCACCATTCACCGCGCTCCAGTGTTGCACGAAGCGCGTCGCGTTCTTCCGCGCCGATCTCCGGCCACTTGATTCTAAGTCCGCCTTCGGCAACCGGCTTTCCACCCAACGCTGCCAACTTCGCCATCGTATTCCTCCGGGTCATTTAGCAGACGAATCGGATTGCAGCAAGAAATCCAGATACTCGCGCCACGGCGTATCTACGGTCGGCGAGTCATGGTCGCCGCCCGGTATCTCGTCATACCGAACCGGCGTGCCCTGCTTTCTCAGTGCGGCGGCCAACCACCGCGCGTGCCACACCGGTATCAGATCGTCCGAGTCCCCGTGACGGAGGACGACCGGCATCGTGAGGTGCCGGACCTGCTCGATACTCGACCTATATGAGTACTCCGCGGGATCCTGATTCGGCGTTCCGCCGTAGGCGTCCTCGATGGAGCGCCTCAGGAGCCTGGACAGCGGCTCGCGCCGCGTCGAGAGATCGGCCCACAGAGCTTTCATATCCGTGGCCGGACACAGTGCCACCACACCCAGCACGGAGTCCGGATGGTGCGAAGCGTAGATCAGAGCCGCCGTGCCTCCCATCGACGCACCGGTCAGCACGACGCACTGGAGCGCAAACTCGGCTCTAATATCCGTTATTAACTGACGAATATCCGCCTCAGCGGCCGCGTTCATCCACGAGTCGCCGCGGTACTCCGGCGAAACATAGACCCCGTTTCGGCCCATTACCTCATTTCTCAGCTTGCGGAAGCACCAGTCGTAGTCGTCACAAAACCCCTGCTCCGCGTGGGAAAGGCCACCGTGCAGATAGAACACCAGCGGGCCGGTCGGTCGACAACGGGGATACTCGATAATGTATCGATCCTCAACGCCGTCGAACTCGCTGATGAAACGTCTTACCTCTCTGACCGTTTGCACCCTTGCTCCTTTCAGGCCGTTGCGCCGTTGTGACAGAAGCGTTTCGGGCGAGTCTCCTGTTGGTTGACGAGCGCCGAATCGACGGACACGCGGTATGTGCGTTCTGCCACAACAACCTCCATTATACTGCCGGAACTCTGAGCGTGCGGGCTCGTCGGGTGCACTACCCCGGTCGTTCCCACATGACATATCTCCCTCTCCCTCGACCGGAGATGACCGGGCTGAGTGCGATAACCTCCCTCTCCGCCTGCGGGAGAGGGTCGGGGTGAGGGGGTATACTTCGGGAACTCTGCGCCGTCCAGGCCTCTCGGGTTCGTCCACTGGAGTCGTTTCCGCACCATCAGAAGAATAACCATCTGACCAAGCCTGTCGCGATAGACGCATTATCGGCGAGTCTCCCGCTTAGTGGAAGAGCGTCGAACTGCCGAAAGCGCTGGGTTTGCGTTGTATGGCAAAGACTCTACCGAAATTCGTTCTTGCATTTTTGCGTAATGAAGGGTAAATTGATGGGTAAAGATATTTCGGCCTCTGCGGCCGGCCCGATGGGCCACGGTTTTTCGATTGCTTTTCCGACGGCTTTTTTCGGAGGTGCGGATCGTGGATCGTGTGTTCAGAGACAAAGCAGGCAAGAGACTCGGGGGCGGCCTGAAAGACCGGCCGCTCTGCGAGCGTTGCGGCAGGCCCGTCAGAGTTTCGACCGACGACTTCGCACGTGAAGAGATACTCTGCGCCACCTGCGCGCAGGAGGCTAGGGTGTACGAGTTCGACGACTACGACGCCCGCACTATGTGGTCCTGAAGCCGGGTTCGTTTACTTAGTGCAGGTGAACCCGAGTCACCCTGCCGAGGCAGCATAGTCGAGCGCTTTATTTCTCGGGCTGTCGTGATAGGCGCGTTTTTGGGAGTCTCCCGACCAGGTGGAAAGAGTCCAATCGCCCGAAATGCCCGGTTTGCGTTCTATCGGAACGACTTCATATTCGGTCGGGGTTGTCTACTCTCGCAGGGCGGTTGCCCTCTGACGACGGCGATGAATACAGCCGCGATAACGTTCCTTAGTTCGCCCGAACGGCCGAACACTGCGCGCGAGATTCTATAACGGAACTGTAAAGCCGCTCAAAGTCGTCCGCCATCCGCTCGATTGAGAAGCTCCTCGCGTTCGCGCGCGCGCGAGCCCCCATCTCAGTCCGCTCATTCTCGTGAGTGATCAGGAACTCGATGCGGTCGGCGAACGCGCCTGGCTCGTTGGCGGTCAGGAAGCCGTCGACTCCGTCCTGGATGTTCTCGGGTATCCCGCCCGCGTTCACCGCGACGACCGGGAGTCCCGCGCTCATTGCCTCACAGATCGCGATGCCCTGTGTCTCAGTCGCCGAGGGAAAAACAAACAGGTCGGCGGCTGAGTAGATCGGGTCGATCTGATCCCGACTAAGCATTCCCGTGAAGCGTACGTGCTCAGTCAGCGCCAGTTTCTCCACCAACTGCCTGGTTTCCCCGAAGGCAGGCCCGCCCCCGACAATTATGAGTTTGAGGTTCGGATATCGGTCGGCCAGTTTCCGCAGCGCGCGTAGGAGCATTTCCAGGTTCTTTTCGCGGGCGACCCGGCCGACATAAAGCAGCACGAAGTCGTCCGGGGCCAGGCTATATGCCCGGCGCGTCTCTTGCCGGTTGTGCGTTCCTGGCGGCGAAGCCGGAACAATGCCGGTCTTGATGACCTCGATTCGGGTCGTTACGCCGTAGGAACGCAATATGCGCCCGGCCTCGGCCGACGGGGTTACCACCACATCGCACCTGGAGTAGTACCATTTCATCAGCCGCACCAGGAACAGTTTCGTCAGAACTTTCGGCCGCACTGGGACGTAGTGCGCGTATTCCGTGTAGAGGGTATGATTGGTGGAGACGAGCGGGATGCCGAGCCTCCTTACCCATCGCGCAGCCGTCACCCCCAGGATGAAAGGCGTCTGTGTGTGCACCACATCCACCCCGAGCGACTCGAAAACCCTTCGCATCCCGGGTGCGATAGGCGACGGAAAAGGGTAGTCGGGCATGAAGATGGTGTGCCTTGAGGGCCACCTGAAGACGCCGTCGCGCTCATCCTGGTAGCCCTCAAATCTCGGGGCGAATATGAAGACATTATGCCCACGCCGGACCAGCTCGTCCCGCAGGGTGCTCACAAACACACTGACGCCGTTTACAATCGGCTCGTAGCTTTCCGTGAAGATGGCAATCCGCATAAGTGGCAAGCAGACAGCCGCCGACTGGCAGGCTGTTGCGATGGGCGCTATCGGAGTATCCTCCGCTTACCTAACTAGCACCGAACCGCCGAAAACGTCGGGTTTCCGTTCTAGCACAACGACCTGCCGAAAACGCGGGTTCGCATCCTATCGCAACGGTCTTGTGAGCAGCGCACCGAAACGACCCCTGGCGCGGCCTTCCTCAGGGCCTGCTGCTCACTTCTTGTTTCCCGCCATCTGCTTCTCCAGGAATGCGAGCACATCGGACAGCCTGAACCGTCGCTGGTTGCCTGCCGTTCTGTAGTGCTTGAGAATCCCCCGATTTGTATACCGCCTGACCGTTGTCGGGCAGACGTTCAGAATTCGGGCGGCATCCTCCAACGTGACTACGGGATCCAGCAGGCGCTCGATCAAGCTTGCGCGCGATTCTTTGAATGTCTTGTATGAGTGCTGTGCGACTTCTTCGACCTCCTGATCGAAAAGAACGCGCAGGTGCTGAGGGACGCGCGCCCACTTTTGCTCCGCCTCCGACGGCTGCTGCTGCGGTTCTTCGGCTGTCATCGGGGGCGGTCCTGCCGAAGCAGGAGTCTTTTCCGGCTCAGCGGGGGCAGGCTCCGGGGCGGTCGGGCGCTTCGGCGTGATCGGCCGCGGAGTTCCCGTGCCTTCGGCGAGGGTCAACGTGCCCTGATCGGTCGGCGTCTCGAACGCGGGCGCCGGCTCCTGCGCAGGCCGGGGGCGGCGATCTTCGGCGCGGTCCAGAAAAGAGATAAAGTCTTCCACTGGGGGTATCTCGGCGTCGTCAAACAGGGCTGGACCGGCCGGCCCGGCGGGCTCGGCGACGGCGGTTTTCCGTTCATCTATGGCGGTCAGAACAGATGAGTCAACACGCGCGGTCTGATCGCCCGGGCCGAACGCGGAAACCTTGTCGGAGGCGGTCGGCGTCGCGTTGGAGATCGGCGTCGGCTCACCCACGCTCGGCGTCGAGCTGGTCTGCGTCCCGGCCGGAGCAGCAGTGCCCTGGCCTGTAGCCGCCGTCTCCTGCGTAGGCGGCGGTGTGCTCTCGCCACGTTTCCTGGCCCGCAATTCCTGGGCTCGCTGTTCGACCTGTTTGAACCACTCTCCCAGTTTGGTCTCGTAGTTGGCCATCTTGCTCTCTCCTCAGCACAGCATCATTGCGTCGCCGAAGCTCAAGAATCGATACTTCTCGCGAACAGCTTCCGCATAAGCCTTTTTGACAAGCTCAAGGCCGGCGAATGCGCTCACCATCATCAGGAGCGTCGATCTGGGCATATGGAAGTTGGTGATCAGAACTTCCACCACCTTGAAATCGTAACCGGGCTTTATGAACAGATTGGTGCGCTCGATCGTCGCCCTCACCTTGCGTCTATCGACCGCCGCACTTTCAAGCGCGCGCGCCGTAGTCGTTCCCACGCAGACTATCCTGCCCCGCGCCGAGTTAACCGCTTCGGCCGCTTCGGGCCTTATCTCGAAGCGCTCGGTGTGCATCCGATGGTCCTCGATTCGCTCGGTCCGCACCGGCCTGAAGGTCGCGATGCCCACGTCCAGTGTCACGAAGACCGTCCGGACGCCTCTGGACCTGAATTCATCCAGCATCGCCGGTGTAAAATGCAGGCCCGCAGTCGGCGCGGCGGTTGATCCCTCGGACGCGGCGTAGACGGTCTGGTAGCGCTCCGGGTCCTCGATTGGTTTGTGAATATAGGGCGGCAAGGGAACCTGGCCCACACCCGCCACCAGTTCGTCAATGTCGTCGTCCTTCCGGACTTCCGTACATGAGAACCGGAGCACCCTGCCGCCGGCATCTGTTCTCTGAACTACCTCGGCCGCAAGCCCGCCATCGAAGAGTAGCCGCGTGCCCACCGCGACCCGTCGGCCGGGCTTGACCATAGCCTCCCACACTCCCGGCCGCAATCGCTCGAGAAGCAGAACCTCTACTTTTCCACCGGTCTCTTTTCGGCCTATAAGCCTCGCCGGCATCACCCGTGTGTCGTTGAGGACCAATAGGTCGTCCTCGTGCAGATACTCCGGCAAGTCGCGAAAAAGGCGGTGTTCGATTGACTGCTTCTTGCGGTCTACGACCAGCAGTCGGGACTTATCTCTCTCCGCGAGGGGCTCCTGAGCGATCAGCTCCTCGGGGAGGTGGTAGTCGAACTCGATCAGGCGCATCGCCCGGCGACCTCACCCCAGCCCTCTGCCGTTAGGAAAGGAGGAATGTGATGTGATCCATCCCTCTCCTGTGATTCAATCAAGCCGGCTTCGCTCCACCATCCTCCAGTGCGCGGGATGGCCTGCCGGCCTGGCCCCGGCTATCTTCGCCGGCCAGAGCGTGTATTGAGGGGGCCGGTGTCGAAGATTCCAGCCTAAGGCTGGACGCCCATCTTCCCGGCCATGATTCTAACCGCCGGGCCGGGCCCGTGTCAATGGGAAACCTGCGTAATTTGCAGTCACAGGCCGCACACCAAACGAACAGCGCTGGATCCATTTCGCCACATATTTCGCCGCTTCGGAACATGACAGTCCGGTCAGATCGACCATCTAATCCGCTGGAGCGCGGCAGCCGGCCGCAAGCCACGGGAACTTGATGCTGGCGTAAAAAGCCTCGTGTGTGTTAGCAGCATCGGCGTGTTGCGATAGGCGTTTCCGGCGATTCTCCGGCACGGGACAGTTGGGTTCGGCGAGAATCACGTCATGCCGAACTTGTTTCGGCATCCACGCGCCGAATGTATGGACCCTGAATCGTGTTCAGGATGACGGTGCCCTGGTCGTTTGCGCCCGTAAGACTGAACTGATACGCCGGCATTCGGTCGCTTGACCGTCGGCCGCGTCTGCTGGTACAATCTGGGCGTGCAAGACAGGCGCCGGCCATACAAGCTGCCATACTCCGAGATTGACCTCGCCCGCTGGAAGGACTACGAAAACGTTCTTACAGACTCACTCTGGATCCTCAAGTCTCGCAAGAGCACCGACGGCCACCGATTGGATTACCATGGCAACTTCATCCCCCAGATCGCCGAGCAGATGATGCTCAGGTATACGAAGGTGGACGATGTTGTCGTAGACTGGTTTCTCGGTTCCGGCACGTCGGCAATAGAAGCGGTGAACCTGAACAGGCGGCTGGTAGGGGTGGAACTGAAACCGGAGCTTGTTGAGTACGTGCGGAGCAAGCTTCCCCCGGAGGTGCTGGGCACCCGGGTCAGGCTGATTCAGGGCGACAGCACAACTGCCCAAACCAAAGAGGCCGTACGCGCGGCGCTTGTGGAGATGGGTCCTTGGGTAGCCCAGTTCGCAATACTGCATCCGCCGTATGCCGACATCATCAAGTTCAGCGAGCTTGAAGGCGATCTCTCGAACTGCCGGTCCACTGCGGACTTTCTGCGCGGGTTCAAGGCCGCCGCGATCAACGCTTACGAGACGCTCGAGAAAGACCGCTTCGCCTGTCTCGTGATCGGCGACAAATACTCCCGGGGCGAGCTGGTGCCCCTAGGGTTCCTGTGCATGCAGGCGATGAACGAGGTTGGGTTCAGGACCAAGTCCATCATCGTGAAAAACATCGAGGGAAACGAGATCGCCAAAGGCAAAACCAATAACCTGTGGCGCTACCGGGCCCTGGCCGGTGGTTTCTACGTGTTCAAGCATGAGTATGTCATGGTGTTCGTCAAGTAGAGCGGTAGGCCTGGCCGTTGCGCTGACCGCGCTGATCATTTGCCCGGCCGCGTGCTCGGCCGAGGACAGCCTGCGCTCATGTTCGGTCGACTTGCGCAGGATAACATCCTCGCCGACTCGATGGAGTGGCCGCGAATGGGTTACAACGGCGGCGGTTCTGGGCGCGACGGCGGCACTGTATGCGCACGACGAGACATTACAACAGTCGGCTCAGGCCGCGCGGAGTGCGTCGACAGATCGCCTGGCTTCTGTCGCACGACACTTCGGCGAAGCGGCATACTTGCTACCAATGCTCGGGGGGTTCTACGCGGCAGGCCGGAGCTCAAAAGATGTTCGAGCGCGAAACACCGCCGCGCTCGGGCTCGAGAGTCTTGTCACAGGCAGCCTGTTCACCCATGCTGTTAAGCTTGCGGGACACCGCCACCGGCCGGACGAAAGCCGGTCGAGCCGCGAATGGGATGGCCCCGGGCTCCGCGGCGGCAGGGTGTCGTTCCCTTCAAGACACGCGACTGCTGCGTTTGCGGTGATGACCGTCGTGGCGTCGGAATACAGCGACCACAAGTGGGTTCCGCCCGTGGCATACGGGCTGGCCGTGCTGTGTGCGTGGTCGCGTGTGAATGACAACCAGCACTGGGCCTCGGACGTATTTGCCGGGTCTGCCGTCGGCTACTTCACGGCGAAGGCGATCCTGCGGCTGCACAGGGTGGAAACGTGCGCGTTCGGCGTGTCAACATCGGCCGCCGGCAGTCCCTTGATCGGGGTGGCGGCTGCGTTCTGACAGATGCGGTGCGCAGCGGCTCTGCGAGCCGCTGCGGCAATCTGCTTACGGGGAAACGGGCTTGAACATACTTGGATTTGACATCGGCGGCACAAAGTCTATAGTGGGTGTGGCCGACGAGTCGGGCCGGGTGCTCGCAATGAGGCGACTCGAGACGCGCGGCGCGCTCGGGGCTAATCAGGCGCTCGAGCGGATGAAGGCAGCGGCGCGCGAGGCGCTTGAAGAGGCGGGAGTCACGGTCGACTTGATCGGGATCGGGTGCGGCGGCCCTCTCGACCGCGCGTCCGGCACGCTTCACACGGTCCCGAACCTGCCCGGCTGGGAGGGAGTATGCCTAACGCGCGAGTTCGGGGACGAGTTCGGAGTCCAGGCTTTTCTCGAGAACGACGCCAACGCGGCCGCGATGGGCGAGCACCTCTTCGGCGCGGGCAGGGGCGTTGACGATTTCGTTTTTCTGATCGTCGGAACCGGCATCGGCGGCGGTATCATCGCGAACGGACGCATATACCGCGGCTACGGCGACAACGCGGGCGAGATAGGCCACCACAAGATCGCCCTCGACGGCCCGCCGTGCCCCTGCGGCGACCGCGGCTGCCTCGAGTCGTTCGCCTCCGGAACTTCCATAGCCCGCATAGCGTGCGAGCGTCTACCGAATCAGCCCCATACGATCATCCGGGGGTGGATATCTTCGCCGGAAGATGTTACGGCTGAGATGGTTGCTCGTGGCGCGCGGGAGGGCGACGAGTTCTGCCTGGCTGTGTGGACGGAGTGTATGCGCAACCTGGGCATCGGGGTAGCCAACATCGTGAACATTCTCAACCCCAAACTCGTGATCCTCGGCGGGGGTGTCACGAAAGCCGGGGATATGCTCTTCGAGCCGGTGCGGCGGGTCGCCATGGAGCGCGCGATGCCCGCGCTCGCGGCAGGCGTCGAGATAGTCCCGGCCGCAAACGGAGAACTGATGGGCCTTATGGGAGCGTTTGCGGTGGCGATTGACAACGTGAGGTCCCCACGATTGACCTAGCCACCCGGGGGAATTCCAACAGCGCGATCGTGCGCTCAGAGAACTCGGGCCGGTCTACACACACGCAGCCTGTAGCCGGCCTTTTACGAAGCACAGAAGCGGGGAAACACGCGGCTCCGAGGCGACACATATACCCTGGACCATCAGCTCCCCTCACGCCCGCCCTCTCCCGCAAGGGGAGAGGGCGGGTTTTGGTTTTCGTCATGCTGAACTTGTCTCAGCATCCACGCGCCGATAAGATGGATGCTGAATCGAGTTCAGGATGACGGGGTCGCGGGCGTGTGCGCTTGCAAGACTGAACTGATACCTCCTCTATCTCTGCCTTGACGGCCGCAGTAGCGGCGGGTAATATTAAATTTAGAGTCGGCAAATCGAATACCGGACCTACCAGGGTTTTGGCAACATCCCATCTATCAGGCCAAAGCCCTTGTCCGTCATGTACGCACCGGTTCGTCAAGCTCTTACGACAGACGCGTTTTCGAAGCTTAGCCGTTTGTTGAAGAGCATCGAACCGCCGAAAACGCGCGGTTCGCGTTCTATGGCAACGACGGCGTGCTCCCCGACCTCGTGGTCGGGGTTCGTTAAGGTATGAGTCTCGAAAGCCTTGTACAACTCAGCATCGAATGGCCCCGCCTTCGCGAGGCGCTCGATCAGATCGTAGACGGAACGCGCCTGCTGCAGATCGAGGGGCTTGCGGCCGCCGCCAAGGGTCTGGTGCTCGCCGGTGTCTTTCGCCGGACGCGGCGGACGATGCTTGTCGTCACCTACACGCGGGAGCAGGCGGAGCGCATAGCTGAAGACCTCCCGCATTACGGCATCTCCCGGGACAGCGTCGCGTTTCTGCCGTCGAGCGACTCGCTGATCTACGAGGAGGGCCCGCCTGATTTCAGCCTGATCGGCGAACGGCTGGCGGCGCTATATGCTCTGGCCTCGGGGAAGACCGTGGTGGTCGTGGCGCCGATAGACGCCGCGCTCAGACTCACGATGCCCAGAGATACTCTGATCAGATCGCACGCGAGCGTGCGGGTGGGCGATCAGATGGATATCGGCAGATTCGCCGTACTGCTGGCGAGCATAGGCTACGAGCACACGGACATTGTTGATCGCCACGGCGAGTTTTCGAAGCGCGGCGGGCTGGTGGACGTTTATGCCTCGAATGAGGACGATCCGCTGCGCATAGAGCTGTTCGGGGACGAGATTGAGTCCATTCGGCACTTCGACTCCGCTACGCAGCGGTCTACCGACAAGATCCCGTCCGCTGTCATCCTGCCGGCGCGCGAGGTCGTGTTGGATCCGGACAATGCCCGCAGTGCCGTCCGCCGCATTCGCAGCGAACTCGAGCTTCAGGTCAAGAGCCTGCAGGGTCAGGGCGAGCACGAGGCCGCCGGACGCCTTCTCGAGAAAGTCGAGGACGATATTCTGCGCATCGAGTCGCTGGCCTACTTCGACGAGATCGAGTATTACCTGCCGTATATCCACCCTGAGGAGTGCTCGGTATTCGACTATCTGCCAGCGGACGCGATTGTGGTCCTTGACGAGCCGATGCAGATCAGGTCGCACTGGGAGCATCACGAGGAACAGCTCGTCGAGACGCTTATCAACCGGGCGGGGCGCGGGGCGGTGCTTGCGACCCGACAGCGACATCACGTGCCGTTCGAATCGACGATCAAGCGCGTCCTCGAGACACACCAGGCGATCGCGCTAACGCTCCTGCCCAGGCCGATACCGTGGGCAAAGACGGAGGCGACTGTATCGATATACTCTTCGCCCACGGAGTCTTTCGGCGGACGTGTCGAGGCCGCGATCGACCAGATCAAGACCTGGTCCGAAAACGGCCTTGATGTTGTGATCGCCACCGCGCAGGACGCGCGCATGCTCGAAATCCTGCAAGAACACGGCATTGCAGGCGGCAGGCTGGAGGACGAGTACCCGGAGTCCCTTGCTCGCGCCCCAGCGAGAGCGGAGCAGGCTCCCTCCGCCTTGGAGGAGCCGTCCGAACAGGCCTCCGGGCGGAGCAAGGGAAGATGCGGGAGAGTCTGGGTGGCCCATTCTCCTTTGCGCTCCGGCTACAGGCTCACTGACGCGGGTCTTGTAGTCCTAACAGACTCGGACATCTTCGGCACCCAGAGGCTCGTCCGGCCGAGGAAGCCCTCTCATGAGGGCATCCCGATCTCGAGCGTACTGGACCTGAAGGAGGGCGACTTCGTCGTCCACGTCAACCACGGCATCGGGAAATACCTGGGGATTCAATCTCTGGTCGTCGAAGGGGTGCGCAAGGACTATCTCTTCATTAAGTACGCCGGAGAAGACCGCCTTTATGTACCCACC
>JBMFPI010000077.1:0-11806 GCA_049969195.1 Armatimonadota bacterium | reverse complement strand
GATCAGTAGCGCGGACCGTGACGTCGCTGTAGCCGTTCCAGTTCGGGACGGGGTTAATGTCGATGTATCTGTTGGAATCGATGGACACGCCGCAGTTGGCGTTCGTATTGCCCGTGATCGTGAATGTGAGGCCTGAATCGGCGGTCTCCGGATCGTATGTGTAGGCCCAGAGGTCAATTGCGTTGTCCCATGTGTGATCCTCAAGGACCGTCCTGTCCGGCAGGCCGGATATGGTCGGCGGGTCGTTGACGGGTGTGACGGTAACAACAAACGAGTCCGTCCGTGTACGAATGCCGTCCGTGCAGCTAATGGTCACCGTGCTCGAACCGTACCAGTTGAGGGCCGGGTAGACATCCACAAAGTCCACAGCGTCAATAGAGACACCGCAGTTGGGATTGGTGTTGCCGATTATCTGATACTCGAGCTCGCTGTCGGAGCTTTCGGGGTCGGAGGCGTACGCCCAGAGGTCGATGGCGTTGTTGAACGGCGTATCCTCGGCCGTCGTTATGTCCGGAAGGCCGGAGAACGTAGGCCAGGTGTTGTAGTCGATCGTGTTCTGGTATAGGGCCCTGGTCGGATTGTGCTTTGGTTGGCCTTTGCTCTTCCACCGGGTCCAGAACTCGGAGAAGTTGTTGTCGCGGTTGGCGCTTCCGTACCAGGTGTCCCAAATGTATTCCCAGCTAAGCTGGCAGGTGTCATAGCCGTCCGCGTTGGAGTCGCCGATATCCCACATAGCCCCGGCAGTGCGGCCCTCAACCTGGTCACCGTCGTCCCAGCCGGCGGTGCCCCAGGTAGGGGTTTCGCAGTTGAGGGTCCCGCCACCGGCCCAGTGGTATACCGGATCGTTGGTGACGGCAAACTTGTACCAGTTCGCGAACCCCTCGTACCACGCACAGTGGGGACCTTCGATTGTCTCGAAGTAGTGCGGAGATGGGCAGTCACTCGTGGGAAGCCACTGTCCGTAGCCGTCCCACTGCACCTCGTGACCGTATTCATGCAGCACTACGTCGCACACGTTCGGCGACGCCGCCTTGAGGTGGATGTTGCCTCCGTCGTCCGTGCGGTGGTTGTGGTCACCGTGAGTGCTGGTGGAGGACCATTCGACAGTCACGCCGCCGTTCATCGTCGTGTGGTCGTTCCACCAGTAGGGCCACCAGAAGCCCTGATTCAGGTCCATCATTATCCACCAGGCGGGCTCGTTGGTAGACCCGTTAATGACGTGCCAGGTGCCCATGTCGTAGGTGCCGTCGCCGCTTGTCGCAATGCCGGTCTGGACGGAGTAGCACGGGCTGACGACGTTGCCGCCGTCATCTCGCCCGGCTCCGACACCGACGACTCTGAGGGCCTTGCCGTCACTAGAGTGGGTATTGTTGTGAAAGCACCAGGCTCTGACTCGGAAGCCGGCCGCGCCGGGGTTGGTTATTGCAGGAAATGTATACTGCCCGTTGTTGTCCGTAACCCATGCGCTTGTAAGGACGGCGTCGTCCGTCCCGCGCCGCAGTTCTACGTAGACCCAGTTCATAGGCGTGTAGGTGTCGTCGCGGGCGTAGTAGCACCACCTACCTGTGACGGTCAGCGTGCCTTCGGGCGTAGGGCCGCTGTCCTGAAATCGTGACTCTCCGGGGCCGACGCTGCAAGGCTCAGGCTCATACGGTGCCTCCCGCGGTAGCTTCATGTAATCTGTGAGCTTCATCGGCTCTGCCAGTTCACCCGTTTCAAGACAGGTTGCTGCCGCCATCGTCGGGACGAAGTCGGTCACGTGTCCCTCGGCCGCAAATGCAGCCTGCGAATGGAAGAAGACCTGGGCGATATCGCTGTAGGCGGTGCTCTCATCAACCCTGCAGAACACCGTAGCTGTGATGGTCTTGTTGCCAGGGGATGTAACCTTGACGGTGAGCGCCAGGGGCAGACGCTGAAACGCTGCCATGTCCCCTTGCCAGGTCTTGTCCCCCTTGACCAGATCGACCCCGGCAGGCAGTTCGATAGTCAAAGAGACGCCCTTGAGCGCAAAACGCGACGCGAGCGTGCAGTTGAGAACCGCCTCCTGGCCCACCGCCGGGTACTGCGGCATTTCGAGTTCGACCGTTAGCGGACTCGGCATGTCAGCGCACACAACACCTGCGGCAGCGATCACCGTAAATATCGGCAACAAGCGGCCGAACAGTCGCGCCGAACGATTCATGAGATTTACCTCCTTAGATGCCGGAACTTTGCCGGTTCGGCGAGAGGTTGTTCCGGTGACCGCGTTCTGTCGCAACAACCTGGGCGAGGCCACGTTTCGCTGCCGCCCCGGGGCGCGCCGGGCTACCTGCATAATGCTCTATTATTCCCAATCTGTCAATGCCTATATACAAGCCGTTGCGATATGCGCATTTTCGGCACTCTCGCGCTTAGTTGAGGAACGCCGACTCGCCGAACACGCCGTGTTTGAGTCATATCGGACCGACCTCACATACGGTTGTTCAAGCAGAGTGCCAAAATTTCCGATATGCTTCCGGTCGCCAGACCGATGCAGGTATCCGCCGCGCCGTAGTAGACCTTGATCTCGTCGGGGCCGCCGTGACGGATCGCGGCGGTCGGGAAAACCACATTCGGCACTATCCCGACCCTTTCGTAGTACTGCTCGGGAGACATCAGCGGTTCGTTCATCTTGCCAATGATCCGACTCGGATCGTCTAAGTCGAGAAGCATGCAGCCCATCTGGTAGGTGTAGCCGTTCATGCCCTTTCGGACGCCGTGGTTGATCACAAGCCAGCCCTCGTCGGTTCTCAGGGGCGGCGCACCCGGACCAACCTTCGCACTCTCCCAGTACCGGGTGTTCTTTTCCAGCAAGAGCTTCGTGCGGCCCCAGTAGATCAGGTCGGGCGAGTAGCTGATATAGATGTCGCCCTCGCTCTCGCCGTGGGGGCGTTCGAGCCTGACGTAGTAGCCCCCAATCTTCTCCGGGAAAAGTGCGCAGTTGCGGTGGTCAGGCCCGGCAATGAAGCCTATGGTCTCCAGAGAAGAGAAATCCGTGGTGCGAGCAAGCATGATCCGGGTGCCGAGGCGGGAGGCAACGTTATACATAACGTAGTAGACGCCATCCAGCGGTGTGATCCGCGTGTCGAATATACCTTCGTGAGGAACGTACGGATACTCGTGCGGCGGCTCGGCCATGTTTTTCGCGTCGATCTCGAAATGCACACCGTCCCTGCTGCGCCCGACTAGGAAGCGCGGGATCCACTCCCGGTCCCAGACGTTGATCAGGCCGATAATTTCATTTCCTACCTGGGCAAACCCGCTGTTAAACACGCACGCGGCCCCGCCGGGAATGTCCTCAGCCGTGATGATCGGGTTGCATTCGTGACGCCGTAGCCGACCGCTATTGAACCCGGGCCTGGTGCACCGAAAGTCGCGTCCTGTCCTGTCTTTGCGTTCCATTCGAGTCCCTCCCCTACCGTCAGCAGAGCTATATTAACCCGGGAGTTCAAGATGGTCACCGGGTATCAGATCAGTCTAGCGTGCGCAAACGCCCGCGACCCCGTCATCCTGCACCGGATTCGGGATCCATCCCTTCGGCGCCCGGATGCTGAAACAAGTCCGGCATGACGTGATTCCCGCAAAACTGAACAGTCTCGTGCCGCCGGGTCTCGATGTGCTTTGCGGTGGACTTCATCCGCGGCCGCTGCATCACCTTCGTGACGTCGGGCAGGAACCCCACAGGCCGTCATATAAGGTAACAATGCCTCGGAGCGGGTGCGCGCCTCGAAGCACAGCAGTTTCAGGAGTGTAATATGCCTTTTCAGCAGACCAAACAAGAGCTATACCTACGCAAGATATGGCGGCGCAAGGAGGAGATCAAGGGATATATCCTCTCGAACCGGACGCCGGTTCGAGACATAGTCGTGCGCGAGACGGACAGGTTCGAACGATACGCGGACGCAATCAAAGCGCCCGGCTACCGACCCATTTTGCAGGGCGAGCAGTGGGGCGGCGGCACGAACGCCTGGTTCAAGGTAGGCTTCTCCATCCCAGATGAGTTCCGCGGGCGCGAGGTAGTATTTTTGATCGACATCGAGGGCGAAGGCTGCGCTTTCCTTAACGGGCGGCCCTACCAGGGCATTGATCGCAATCACTCGGAGATCCTTCTCACGAGCAACGCCGTCGGCGGGGAGGACTTTGAGTTCGTCATTGATGCGATCTCGAAGCACTGGATGAACTTCCGGGACCAATCCCCAAAGACCCTTCGCCGAGCTGAACTTGCCACCCGAAACGCCGAAGTTAAAGATTATTGGTTTAGCCTGCACATACTTTACCAGCTCGCTGAGGCTCTTCCGGAGGACAGCCCCCGGCGAGCGAAGATTATCTACACCCTGAATAAGAGCGTAGATGCCTTTGACTACACGAACACGGACGACGAATCTCTGAAGCAGTCTGCGCTCAGGGCCAATGCGATTCTTGAACCGCTACTTGCGTGCAGGGCGGATCACAGTGCAACGAACGTAGCGGTGCACGGCCATTCCCACATAGACGTCGCCTGGCTATGGCCGTATGTGGAAACGAAGCGAAAGTGCGCACGCACTTTCTCGACGGTCCTGCGCCTTATGGAGCAGTATCCGGAGTACGTCTTCACGCAAAGCCAGGCGCAGTTGTATGAGTTTACGAAAGAAAATTATCCAGAGCTGTACTCGGAAATCAAGAGGCGGGTCGAAGAAGGGCGATGGGAAGTCACGGGCAGCATGTGGGTTGAGGCCGACTGCAACCTGTGCTCCGGGGAATCCCTGGTCAGACAGATATTGGTCGGCAAGAATTTCTTCAAAGACGAGTTCGGCGTCGAAACCGACGTGCTTTGGCTGCCCGACGTGTTCGGCTACGCGGCCGCACTGCCTCAAATACTCAAGAAGTCCGGTATCGACTACTTCTCAACGATCAAGATCAACTGGAGCCAGATCAACCGGTTCCCGTATACTACCTTCTACTGGAAGGGGATCGATGGCACGCGTGTGCTGGCGCACTTCCCACCGACTACCGACTACAACGCGTTTCCGGAGCCGCGCAAGCTCCTCGAACAGGTGCAGTTCTTCGTCGAGAAGGATCGCTCAGACTGGTCGCTCTTGAGCTACGGTTGGGGAGACGGTGGAGGCGGCCCTGAACCGGCTCACCTGGAATACCTGAGGCGATCAAGGGACCTGGAGGGGCTGCCCAAGTGTCACCAGATGAAGGTGTCGGAGTTCTTCCACACAATCGACGGCTCCGCCGACTTTCCCGAGTGGGCCGGCGAGCTTTATCTCGAGCTGCATCGGGGCACTTATACCACCCAGGGTCGGAATAAGCGATACAACCGCAAAGCCGAACTCTTGTTCCGCGACGCCGAGCTTCTGAGCTCGATCGCCGCGGCGTTCGGCCTCGCATATCCTTATGAGGAACTGAGCCGCGAGTGGAAGCGCATTCTGTGCAACCAGTTCCACGACGTGATCCCGGGTAGCTCGGTACGCGCGGTGTACGAGGAAACCAACCGCATGTATCCGGAGATACTTGCGGTCGGGGAGAATACGGCAAATGCCGCGCTCGCGCGCATCGTTGAGCAGGTGGATATCCCCTGCGAGCCGCACGAGGCCGACACGGAGGCACACGGCGCAGCGGAGGCGCATGATGTTTGTCTCGTTTTCAATACCCTGCCCTGGAAACGCTCGGACCTTGCCATGGTTACGGGTACGGATCCCGACTGCTGCGCGGTAGTGGACCACGAGGGCAAGGAGGTCACAGTCCAGCAGACCGAAGGCGGGATAGCCTTCATAGCATGCGTCCCCTCGATGGGCTACGCCGTATACCGTCTGGTAAAAGGCAAACCCGCGCCGGTGACAAGCGAGATCACGGTGTCCGCAAATTGTCTGGAAAATCGGTTCTTCAGGATCGAACTTGACTCACAGGGGCTAATCTCTTCGATAACCGAGAAGAGCACCGGCCGCGAGGTGCTGCCGGACGGCGAGCGGGGCAACCGGCTCCAACTCTTCGAGGACAAGCCCAACGACTTCGACGCGTGGGACATCGATATGTTCTATGATGACAAGTGGGAAGACATCATAGACCTGCGCGAAATCCGGGTGCTGGACGCGGGACCGCTCATCGGGTCGGTGCTGATGACACGTGAGTTCGGCAAATCGCAAATCAGGCAGACGATCCGCATTTACTCGGATATACCACGCATCGACTTCGAGACCTGGGTCGACTGGCACGAGACAAACAAGTGCCTCAAAGCTGCGTTTCCAGTCGATGTGAACGTGACGAAGGCGCGCTACGAGATTCAGTTCGGCAACGTCGAGCGGCCGACTCATACCAACACGAGCTGGGACCAGGCACGATTTGAGGTATGCGCGCACAAGTGGGCCGATATCTCCGAAGAGGGCTTCGGCGTAAGTCTTATGAACGACTGCAAGTACGGCCACCATACAAAGGGGACGGTCATGCGTCTGACGCTGCTGCGCTCACCAAAAGATCCGGACGAAGCGGCAGATATGGGCGAGCATGTGTTCACTTACTCCCTGATGCCGCATGCCGGCGACTATATCCAGGCCGAGACCGTCCGTCGCGCGTACGAGCTGAATGTGCCGCTGCGTGCTGCGATGGTTCCGCAAGCGAGTTTCGCCGAGCGAAAAACGGGTAGCAAGCGCGAATGCTTGCCTCCGGTGCACTCGTTCCTTTCGGTCGACGCGCCGAACGTAATCCTCGAGACGGTGAAGCGAGCCGAAAAAGAGAACGCAACGATTCTCCGCCTGTACGAATGCCACAACAAGCGGGCAAGAGCGACCGTACGGATAGACCTGCCGTTCAGACAGGTATACGAGTGCGATCTGATGGAGCGCAATACGGGCGAGGTGCCGTCGCGTGACGGCTCGTTCACCGTCGAGATGAAGCCGTTTGAGATAAAGACTCTGAAGCTGGTGTAGAGGATGATCAAAGCCGACTGGGATCAATCGAAGAAACGTTTCGAGGCGTGGTGGCACGGCGAGTGCGCGGACAGGGTTCTGCTGCAGGTGATAGCACCGAAGACCCCCAACACCCCGCCCACTTCGCAAGATGGGAACGATGGCGCCGCCCTGCAGGAAGGGCCGCCTGTGGCCCGAACCATCGAAGAGCAGTGGCTTGATGCGGGTTACCGTATCGCCTCATCTGAATATCGTATCGCGCGCACGTACTATGGTGGTGACGCATTTCCGTATCTCGACACGCACATAGGGCCGGGCACGATGTCGCTTTATCTCGGATCCACACCCACGTTTGCGCCCGACACCGTCTGGTATAACCCGTGCATAGAAGACATAACCACTGCGTCCGTGCCGCAATTTGACGACGCTAACCGCTACTGGCAGGCAACCCTCAAGCTTGTCACCAGGGGCGTCGAGCATTTCAAGGGCCGAGCACTGGTTAGTTTTCCGGATCTCATAGAGGGGCTTGACACGATTGCGAGCCTGGTGGGGACGGATCGACTGCTTATGTATCTCGCGGATGCGCCGCAGCATGTGCATCGGTTCCAGGACGCACTTGTAGACCGTTACTTCGACTACTATGACCGGCTCTATGAGATCGTCAAAGAAGAGGACGGAGGAAGCTGTTTTTCGGCATTTCAGACTTATGGCCCGGGGCGCGTGGCAAAGGTGCAATGCGACTTCTCGGCCATGATCTCGCCGGCGATGTTCGAGGAGTTCGTCGTGCCGTATCTAGCCAGGCAATGTGCCCGCCTGGATTATTCGGTTTATCACCTGGACGGCCCTTGCTGCCTGCAGCATGTTGACCTGCTTTGTTCGATCAAGGAACTCAAAGCTATACAGTGGACGCCCGGGGCGGGACAGCCTGCCGCATGCGACGAACGTTATATTCCGCTCTACCGCAAGATTCGGCAGGCCGGCAAAAGCTGTATGATCCGCGGCGGAACTCCGGAACAGGCGAGAAAGCTGGTCGAGGAACTCGGGCCCGAGGGGCTTGATATCGCCATCTGGACCCGCTCTCCGGAAGAAGCCGACGACGTTGTCAAACAGGCCTTTTCCTGGCGACTGTCACGCTAACCCCGGGCACATGGCCTGCTGGGGCTGCTAACGACTGAGAGGACAGAGGGCTTTCAAGTTCCGCGGGAATCACGCCTTTGCTGAGCCTGTTTCAGCACGTAGGTGCCGAAGGGATGGGTCCTGAATCGAGTTGAGGATGACGGAGTCCTGCGCGTTTGTAGCCGCAAGACTGAACTGACGCGCAGAACAGGTCAGTGAGCGAAGCGGACTAACCGTGCGGCGTCGGCGATGAAGTAAAGCCCGTCGGTTTCAGTCACGTTCCGCGCCAGGATCCGGAATTCGCCCGGGTCGAGGGAGAACTCTCCGAGCCTCACCCAGCCGGTCATCGCGCTCTGGTCAAGGGTGAACACCCAGCCGGCTTCCTCCTTGCGGACGCCCACTATGGCGCCACCCGCTTCGGCCACATTCGCGGATGCAGCCCCGATGCGGTACTCGACGCGATCCGAGGGCTTGACCGTAGTCTTCGGCAAGAATACCTCCACGGCATATGTGCCGGAGGCCGGGACGGAAAGGATATACTCGCCGCTTTCGTGACGGCCCGGGTCCGTCTCGTGATGGGTATAGCCGCCCGACCAGGCCGCAGGGTCGGGAACGAAAACCCATTCATCCGTCTTCGTAATCCTCTCGAATCCTGAGAGATCGTCTGCCGTGACGGTCGGGGCCGTTTGCGCAAACGGATAGAAGAACCCTCCCCGGACAACGGGTTTCGAGACGGGTTTTCCGTTCAGAACGAACTCTTTCGCGCCGGCTGTTCGTATCTGCAGCGTGCAGTCGTCCGGTTCACGGGCCTCTACGTGCAAGGCGCGGCCGACGTAGGTTGCGGACAGGCTGAAAATGGGCTGTCGAGATTTGGCAAGCAATGTGCCGTTGAAGACCAGCTCCCTGCCGTCGGCCCACGCGAAGCCTTGTATTGTGCCCTTGTTCTCGAGCCGCACAACCGCGAACGCAGCATCGGCCCTGTGCCTGCCTTTGCGATACGAAACGCTTCGGCCCGGCTCGCCGAACACGGCCCAGTCGACACCGCGGTCGGTTGTGACGCGAATGCTGTAAAACAAGTCCGACGGGGCTTCCCCATCAGGCAATATCCGCTGCCACGCCACCCGTGGAACGGTGTCTCCCAAATACGGATATAGAAGGGTCTGAAAGCGTGGGTTGTCCGTTGCGCGCGTCAGCCTGAAGATCGACGTTTTCGGGTATTTCTCCGCAGCCGTGATACCAGGGGCCCGCTGAACAGAGATACTTGAGTAGTCCTGGCTGAGGACGATCAGGTTGCCGCCCTCGCCGAAAGTCGTCCGCAAGGCACCGGCTTGTGGGTCGAATCGCGCGTTCGGGTCAGTCAGGTTCCAGACCTGGGTCCAGTTCGTGTTTCTCGTGGTCTTTGCCGAGTCGTCTACAAGGAAGTAGTCCGGCCTTATGAAAGCAACTCGCCTGCGCACGTAGTCTACGTTGCCAAGATAGTTGTAGCCATAATGGCGGCCGTCAAACCAGTCGATAGCAGTGTTGGACATCCATCTGCTGGGGCCGGGCTCGCGTTTGACGTCGCGGCCTTCGCAGACGAGCATCGAATGAATGCTGCTGCTCCAGTAGGTGTCGATTCCCTCCGGCGGCTTGTAATCGTACTGGCCCGGGTCGATGATCAGGGTCCGGCCGTAGGCGTACAAGTTCAGACAGGTGAGATCCCAGTGTCCGTGGCTGCCAAACCAGCCACCGTTATGAATAAAAACCTGGCGCGCGTCGGAATACGGTCGGCCCGCACCTCCGAAGTCCGACCGCATCACAAAATACCCGCCCTCCGGGTAGGCCTTGCTCGGCTCCGGAGGCGTTGTGCCAGCCTTGCCCTGCGTAGCGATCCAGACCAGATCCGGGCGGTTGAGCAGCTCTCCCGCCTGGCGGAGCTCGTCTGCGTAGTTCTCATACCAGGAATCACCGCACATGACCACGTAACTGTCCGGCTGGAGGGTGTGGGCCATATGGTCGTACATTCCGTTAAGCACCCGGACGAGCCGTTCGTGCTCGGGGCCGGGGAGGTTGACCACACCGTCAACATGATATTTCAGCAGACCCAAGAGCCGCCTTGCGACCATCGCATGATATTTGATTGAGCCCTCGAAGCAGGTACCGTCGCCCCGAACATCTTCGACGCTGACCTCAATGAGCGCGGTTGCCCCCCAATCCCTGCACGGGCCGCTGACTTTCCACTCCGGAAATGCGATGCCGAAGTCTAACGCCGACTTGGCCGCGGTCGCGAGCCAGTTCCCTCCCGACTTGCACTGGTAGATCCACCGGGCGTTGTCCTCGATGAACGAAAAGAACACCATCTTCTCGTCGTTCGTCCACCCGGGGAAATTATATAGCCGAGCGTATACCAAGTCGCCGTGGCCCGGGGTCCTTGCGGCCGCGGTGCGATCGTTCCAGAGTTCGTGGTAATAGGGGAACTCCGGCGTATCGTAGACCAGCTTTGGGTTCGGATTGTCGAGGATCCACTGCATACGCAGGTCTATGGCAGCGCGAGCGTACTCAGCCTTGCCTGTGACCGTGTAGGCTCCGGCGAGCTCCCGGTCGAAGTGCCACAGATAGGGGCTTGGTTCTATTCCTTGACTCGGCATTTTGGCGTCCGGTATCTCGGGCGCCCACCAGCTCTCCTTGCGCCAGGGAATCGGCTTGCCGGTGTCTGCATGACGCACCATGCCTTTGAGAATAAGGTCGGCTGTGGACGTGTCCGCTTTGGGATCGACCTTGACCTGCATTACGTCGCGCCATTCTTTCCAGAGGTCCATTCTCTCGTGGAAGTGCTTGACCGTTTGCGCGATAGCTTCTTCCCAATCGCCGGCATCCACAGCTTTCTTCACGGCGGCCAGCTCGGGCCGTGTGATGTCGAGCCGTTCGGCAAAGAACTTTCTGAGGTTAGCCTCCCTGTCCGCGACGGGTTTGATGTGGCACTCAAACGAGAGATCAGCAGCATCACCGGCGCTGTGAGCTACCCCCGCGGGATAGGCGTCGGCCTTGAAAGCCTGAAAAGCTACCTGCCCGGATCCGCCGCTGGAGGTAAGCTCGAAGTAGAATTCGGTGCGGCCGCGCGTCGGCGCTCGGAGCTGAAAGAAGAGAACTCGGTCGCCGGTTTGTTTGAAGTGGGATCCGTCGCCGAACACGTATTGCTGAACTCGGCTTGTCGCCGCTTCGATGTGATAGCTGGCGAGCTTCGTCGTCTTGCGGGGTGAGTCGTATAGGGTAAGCGTGACGCCCTCGTCCGCGCTCCAGGACTCGTATACGGGCCTGACACCGATGCGGTATATCTCCGAGGTGTTCGAGGGAACCGTAAACACCTGGCCGATGCCGCGGTCGGCAGAGGTCGATACAAAAGTATCCCCGGGTCCGGTGCCTGGGCCCGGACGCACGGGGTTGAGGTAGTCGTCAAACAGTTGGCCGGCGCCTGCGTGCAGCGAGCAAAGCAGCGCGAGAGCCGTTATTGTGAAGGCGCGGCCGAACACTACAGGTTGCCGACGCGATTGTACTCCACGAACTTCACGTGTCCGTCAGCGAAGAGCGCCGGCGTACCTCGTTCGTGCGAGCCGTGTGCTATGCCATCAGGGAAGAGCTGCCGGATTCTGGCGTCGTTCCAGGTTATGGTCCAGGTGCCGGACATGCAGAAAAGCATAATTGCCTCGGTCGGCCTGCAGTTATACTGCTTGCGGTAGTCCACGCTGTCCGGGTTGACCAGCTTCTTGCCCTGGGACCAGACCATGTGGGCCAGAAAACCCCCACCG
>JBMFPI010000076.1:0-11816 GCA_049969195.1 Armatimonadota bacterium | reverse complement strand
CATGATCGGCAGATACGTGGTCAACGTCCACGCTCAGAACCATAGGCCGTCGCGCCGGGAGCCGGACAAGCTCGAGCTATGCCTGCTTCGCGAGGGTCTGGTGGACTACGACAAGATGCTTTCGCTTCTCGCCGATCAGGGTTTCAATGGCTTCGTCGAGGTAGAGTTCCTGAAGGGTGAAAATGAGAGCGAGGAGGCTTTGCTCGACTCCCTCAGACAGGACGCAGCCTATCTCAAAGAGTTGACAGCGAAGTACTCGCCGCCGCAGTAGAGGCTTCAGAGACGGGGGAGCCAATGCGTATTTTGTTTTTGGATCTTGACACTCTGCGGGCCGACCATCTGGGATGTTACGGCTATCACCGCAACACCTCGCCCAACATCGACGCTGTAGCGCGGCAGGGCGTGCGATTCACCAACTATCACTGTTCGGATGCTCCCTGCCTGCCCTCGCGCGCTGCGCTCTTTTCCGGCAGGTTCGGCATACACACGGGGGTGGTGGGCCACGGCGGCACGGCTGCGGATATGCGGCTCGAGGGGAGTCCTCGGGGCTTTCGAGACCGCCTGGACAGAGAGGCGCTGCCGCATCTGTTTCGACGCGCCGGCATGAAGACCGTTACCGTGAGCCCGTTCGGCGAGAGGCACGGAGCCTACTGGTTCTACGCCGGCTTCAACGAGATGTACAACACCGGCAAGGGCGGTCTGGAGTCGGCTGAAGACATAACGCCAACCGTGCTTGAATGGATCAAGTCCAACGCGTACAGGGACAATTGGTTCTTGCACGTAAACTACTGGGATCCGCACACTCCTTATCGGGCGCCGCTTGATTGGGGTAACCCATTCGAGAATGATCCGATTCCCGCCTGGCTCACGGAGGAAACTTTGGCCCGGCACCGCGCAATGGTCGGCCCCCACGGCCCGCGCGAGATCAATATGTACGACAACCACGTAAGCCCCAAATGGCCTCGCCACCTGGGCGAAATAAAGGACATGCGCGACCTCAAAAAGCTTATAGACGGCTACGATTGCGGCATCCGCTATATGGACGAGCACATCGGACGCATATTTGCGGTTCTCGATGAACAGGGTGTGTTCGACGATGTCGCGATTATCATCTCCTCCGACCACGGCGAGAACCTGGGCGAGCTGGGGCTGTATGCGGAACACGCGACCGCGGATTCCATCACCTGCCGCATTCCGATGATCATCCGCTGGCCGGGTGGCAAGGTCGGATACGTTGACGAGGGCCTGCATTACAACCTCGACCTCGCCCCGACCCTGGCTGAGCTGCTGGGTCAGCAGCCGCTGCCGGCCTGGGACGGCCGCAGCTACGCGCCGGCGATACTGGAGGGTCGGAGCTGCGGGCGAGAGTATCTGGTCGTCAGCCAGTGCGCACATACTTGCCAGCGCGGCGTCAGATTTGGCGACTGGCTCTACATCCGCACGTATCACGACTTCTTCCACCTCTATCCCGACGAGATGCTATTCAATCTGAAGCAGGATCCCTATGAGCGGAACAACCTGGCAACTGAGCGCCCCGAGTTGTGCAGGGAAGCAGTCGGGTACCTCAACGATTGGCACGCGAAAATGATGGCCACTATGCCCCGGGGCTACGACGTGGACCCGCTTTGGACCGTGATGAAGGAGGGCGGTCCGGCTCACGCGCGGGGTCAACTCAAGGCTTACTGCGAGTTCCTGGAAAAGACGGGCCGCGGCTGGGCTGTCCCGGAACTCAAGAAGAAGCACCCTACGGAATTCGATTGATCTGGACTCTGCTCCATTCGGACGAAGCTGTTGCGAGAAAGCACAAACCTGGCGTTTTGGGCGACTCGACGCTCGTATACTGAGCGAGAGAATCACGGGAATTCCCCTATCGCGACAGCAAGAGTCCTGGACTGGCTACAACCTGACGGGGCCTGGATGTGAAAGGCCCTGCGGACAGGCAATTGCCTCGAGCCGCACGAAGCCCCTGCGTAAGGTTCAGCGCCAGGAAGAGGGCGTCCGCATATGGTCGCCCGTGCCTGGTCTGATGGCGTTGATCTGCAGCAAAACTGTCGGCGGGATTTTTTGCTGTCGGTGTCCGTTAACCGGGTTGTTGGCACGAATTGTGCAGCCCCTTTGTCCGGTGGTTCCTGTGCCTCTTGCAGGTGCCGCCGCCTTTGGAGGGAGCGTGCAATCGAGATGGTCAAGTGCTTCTGGTGTGGAGCAGAGAACGGCCGGCACCAGGAGGTCTGCTGCATTTGCAGAAGAAAGCTGCAGTGGTCGACCTTTTTCAAGGGCGTGCTGCGGCCGTCGGTAGGGTGCCTTGTGGGTAGTCAGGCCAGGGCAGCCGGCGTCCCGAGGGCGCGGCGCCTGCGGTTTGCCTAAGACCCGCGCCTCTGATGCCCGCGAGCTGCCCCGGTGCCAATTTGTAACCGTTGGTGAGCGGGCGGTCTCCCGACCAGCCCACGGAGCAGGACTGCCGGTTCAACTTAGCGTGCGCCGTCCTGTCGGTTGGGCGTCCGCCGGGACATCTTGAACGCCCGGGCACGCCGCCCCGGACGGACGCAGGCGATTGCATGCTTTGGGAGCAGTCGGCTTCAACTACCCAGCGAGAATGCACTGGGTCTAATCCCCGCAGCGCGACACTCCTTCTTCCTACGCGGCACAGGCAAAACTAGAACTGCTTCCACCTTCACCTGAGAGGGCCAATCTAGAATTTCCTCTCCCCTTACCGGAGAGGCCAAACCAGAACTCCCTCTCCCTTTACGGGAGAGGGTCGGGGTGAGGGTTAGATGAGTCGCGGAGCGACCTCGTGTTCTGCCTACGCGTTCTCTGTGGTTGTCCCGCTCAGTTGAGAAGCGACGGACCGCCGGAAGGGAACGCCGTGTTTGCGTTGCATTGCAAGAACGCGGTCGCGCCGGCCGGTCTCTGCATCGGCCCGAAAGAAGGGCGGCGGGTGCCGATTCAAAACGTGCCCCTTCCTACAAGAGCTTTTCAAACACGATCAAGTCCAGCCACCGGCCAAACTTCCAGCCAACCTCGCGCATCAAGCCCACCTGCTCGAAACCGAGGCTGCGGTGCAGCTTTTCGCTCGGTTCATTGCCCGCTACTACCATCGCGATTATAGCGTGGTATCCGTTCGAACGTGCGCGCCGGACCAGCTCAGCCAGGATCGCTGAGCCGACTCCTCGGCGCTGGAAACGCTCATCGACGTAGACTGCGTTCTCAACGGAAAACCGTGCGGCGGGTCGATCCAGAATCGGCCTAAGCGCTCCCCAGCCTACAACCCGCCCGTCGACCTCGGCAACCAGCAAGGGGTAGCTTTCGGAGTGTTTGGCGTAAACGGTTTGCCACTCGTCAATCGATCTGGGCTCAGTATCGAAGGTAGCCGTGCTATTGAGTATAGCCTGATTATAGATGTGCGCGATGTCAGGCAGGTCCTCAAGCGCGGCCGGGCGCACAAAGATCTCTTGGCTCATACGTGTGCACCGTGCTTTCTCGCCCATATCGAACCGGCTTCTGCGCCTAGGATCGCTACTACCGCGGAGAAGTTGATCCATATCATAAGCACCACCACTCCCGTGAGCGACCCATAGATCTTGCCGTAGGACGCGTAACCGGACAGGTAGAAGCTGAACGCGATCTTGGCCGCCTCCCAAAGCAGCCCTGCGAACAAACCCCCGAAGAACGCCGATCGCAGTGGAACTCGTGTATAGGGTAGGAACTTGTACATCAGCGTGAATGCGAGTACGGTTCCCGCAAGAGGGACCAGGTAACCCGACAGGCTCCATATCCAGGGCCACTTCGCAGGCGCGATTCCCAGCAGGCTCAGATTGGCACTTCTGAGGGCTTCCAGACCGGCCGTTACGGCGAACGAAAGAATGAATAGAACACCTGCAGCCGCCAGCATTCCTGCGCCGATCAGCCGCCTTACGAAGAACATACGCTGCCGCTGGGTGCCCCATGCGACGTTTATCGCTCGTTCCAGAACGGTCATCAGGGACGTGCCCGACCAGATCAGCAACACAATTCCGATGCCCGTTGCGGCGTCTCGGTTGCGAACCACGTCCTCGACTAGTGACTGCAATTTGATACCGCTCTTCGGCGTGAGCGCGGGAGCGTAGTCGCGCACGTATGAGTATACGATATCAGTCGCATGTTCCGGCGAACCCAGCACATAGCCCAGCGCCGCGACCGCCAGCAGCGTAAGCGGCACCATCGAAACGAAGAGGTAAAATGCAACCGCAGCAGCCACAAGGCTGCCGTTGTCCCGCACGTACTCGCGGACGACCTCGCCCAGGAAGTTGACCACGCTCGTGATAGGTTTGGGAAGTCGAATGCCGGGCATCGAGGATGAGTTACAGTCTTTGCTCTCCGATTCCTTGTATGTCCCCGCGGCCCGAACAGGAAAGTGCTGTCGGGGGACACTTGTTGCCGGGCAAACTTCGGGGCTCTGGCGGGCAAGAGCGGACGCCGCTGCGCCCCGCAGACCCCCAGGCTGTGCGGAGGATATCAGTTCAGTCTTGCGTGTGCAAACACCTACGAATCCAGGATCCTGTCAGCCTGAACTCGATTCGGGATCCATCTGTTCGGCGCTTGGACGCTGAAACAGGTTCAGCGTGACGTGATTCCCCCGAAACCGAACTGTCCTTTACGGGGGTTGTTGCGACAGAACTGGAACCCGGGGTTTTCAGAGACTCGACGCTTCTTCACTGGGCGGAGGAATCGCCGAAAACGCGTCTCTCGCAACAGTCTGGTACAAAAGCATTCGGATGGTTCTGGCGCTACGTGGAGTTGGTGGAGGCTAGCGGATTCGAACCGCTGACCTACTGCGTGCAAAGCAGTCGCTCTCCCAACTGAGCTAAGCCCCCGCGTTGCTGAAGATGGGAGAGCAGAAACGATGTTCAACGCCTGTTTAACATCGTTTCTGCTCGTGGTGGGCCTAGTTGGATTCGGACCAACGACCTCACCCTTATCAGGGGTGCGCTCTAACCAACTGAGCTATAGGCCCGCGAATCATCAACGCCGCGACAGCACCCACGGGGCGTTCCGGTTTTATTATAGGCCCGCCGCCAGCGGCTGTCAAGAGACCGGGAATAAAGGAATCAAGGGTCCCTCCTTCTGGAGTATGCAATAAAAACGCCCCGGCAATGCGTCTCCCTTTGCCTTGACGGGAGAGGGTGGGGTGAGGGTGGAGTTCGTCGGAGCCCGGCTTTGTGTCCTGGAACTCGTTGCGATACAACGCGGAGCCGGCATTTTTCGGCGATTCGGCGCTCCTCGACTGAGCGGGAGAACTGCCCAAAGCGCGCCTATCGCAACCGCCTGGTTTTCGGTCGCTCGCTGAGCTTGTTTCCTGACCATAACTCCACCAGCTTGCCTGCGGCCGCAGCCGCGCGAAAGCCTGCTACGGCAGCCTTTCGCGGCGAGAAAATGAAAAGCACTCTGCGGAGCGTAGAATACACCAGTTCCGCTGTGAAGATCAAAGTGGGTGCGACCTTGCGGATGAGCGAGCCTCGAGCCGCACGGCCGTAGCGCTCTTTGCACACCCCTCGTCCGGAGAAGTACCCTTGTCGCCGGATCGCCTCCCATGTAACCCGGCCGTCCTGAATGTGATGGCGCACGACCATCGACGGCGAATAGAAGACTCGATAGCCGGCCCTCTGCGCTGCTCGAATAAAAGCGGTCTCCTCGCGGCCAAAGTGGGCTTCGGGCCTCGGCCCAAGCCTGACGTCAAACCCGCCGACCGCGTCTGCAACCTCTTTGCGGAACGCAAGGTTCATCCCCAGGGGCAGGTTCTTGTCAAAGATTTCCGTGAATGCCGTGTACGGGGCGAAGTCCCCAAAGAAGCGCCTGCCGAGAAAGTGGCGGTATTCGTCGGCGCGGACGTCCTCCGAAAACACCGAAAGACACGGCCCGCCGACAATCCCGACTTCTTCCCGTTCGAACGCGCCGGCTATCTGCGCAAGCCAATCGTCATCCGGCACACAGTCGTCATCAAGGCAAGCGACGATTTCACCGTTCGCGGCGGTGATGCCTGCGTTGAGCGCCCAGCACTTTCCCTGACGGGTCTCGAGTATGTAGTGCACCGGGTACGGGGCAGTGGACGCAATCGAGGCTACAACCTGACGAGTGTCGTCCCTCGAGTTGTTGTCCACTACGAGGGCTTCGAACTCTTCAGGCGGTAGTGTTTGACGAGCCAATCCGCCCAACGCCGCCCGGATGCCGTCGGAACGGTTCCAGGTGCAAATGATGACCGAGATTCGGGGGCATCGCCTGATCACGCTCTCCTCACCCGATCTCGCCGGCCAAGCGCCCCCGCGGCCTTGCCGAGCCCCTCCAACATCTTGAGTTCCACCTCGAAGCGTGTTTTCGGGGACCACGAGACGAGCGGCCAGACAATTGCATTCAGACCCGCCTGGACAGAAAACCTCAAGACAGCCCCAGCCCGACGAGCTGCTCCGCAGCGCGTCCCCAGCCGGCGGATTGCACTGCCCTGCCCGTAGCAGTAAGCGGCCTTGCGAAACGCGGTCTTGCTGAATCGCTCCGGTCCCACGCGGTGCAGTACAGCTGCTCGCGGTTCCCAGAACATAGAGGCCCCGGCCGCCCTCAGCCGGTCCCAGAAGTCGGTATCTTCGCCGACAACCTTCGACTCGCCGGCGTATCCCATGTCTGTTCGGAAACAGCCGACGCTTACAGCCGGCACCTTTCGCACTATGAGATTGCAGCCCAATGCGTACTCGTGCGGTTCCATCCGGCGCCGCTGCGGGCCAAGGTCCAGATGCGCAACCTTGCGGGCCGCGTCGAAGCCCTGGGGCAGGTCCGTCACGAGATCCCGCGGCAGGACGCAAGTAACCTTTCCTGCCGCAGCATCTACCGTTGCATCCTCGAACACTTCCAAAATGGCTTGAACATAGCCCGGCTCTGCGGTGCAGTCATCGTCAATAAAAGCCAGAACCTCGCCTCTGGCGGCTTCGATACCGGTATTGCGTGCGTGAGAGAGGCCCTGGCGATCTTCCCGAACGTATCGCACAGACATGTCAGATCGCGAGGCTAGGTCGCTTACAGCGGCCGGGGTGTCATCCGTCGAGTTATTGTCTACCACGACGACTTCGTAGCAGTCCTTCGGACAGGTCTGTGCCTCAAGCGACCGGAGGCAACGTAACACCGTTTCGCACCGGTTCCAGGTACACACGATGACCGACACCTTCAGCGCGTTCGGAGGGTTCACCGCAATGTTCCTTCGTCGACGAGACAGTCCTTCCGCTCCAGTACATCCGTGTACAGGTGCTCCATACGCTCAACGAATACCTTTGAAGAGAACTCGGACATTGCTCTGGTACGTCCTGCCTGGCCCAGCTTAATTCTGAGCTGACGATCACCAGCGAGCTGCACAATGCACGCGGCTATGTCTGTACCGGCAGAGCTATCGGCGAGGAGTCCCGTACCATTGATTATCACCTCCGGCACTCCGCCGACACGAGTTCCGATCACGGGGACACCGGTAAGCATAGCCTCCACCAGCGCCAGGCCAAGGCCTTCCCTCACCGACGGCAAGACGAAGACATCCATACCGCAAAGCAAGCGAGACACTTGTTCGGCGTAGCCCAGCAAAGACAGTTTTCCCTGCAGTTCTGCGATGTCGGAACGTCGTTGAAGGTCTTCCATCTCAGATCCCTCGCCCGCGATGACGAACCTCAGATTCGGAAATCGCTTGACGGCTAGTGCGGCAGCGTCCACAAAGGCCCCGACGTTCTTCTCAGGCTCCAGACGCGCGACACAGCCTACCAGCAATTCTTCGTCCGATATCCCGAGTTCGCGTCGGACTTCCCGGCGCGCAACGTCGTTCGGAGCGAAAACGTCGGGGGGTGCCCCGCTGTGGATCACGGCTATCTTGTCAGGTGTGTATCCCTCGGAGATCAGGTGTCGCCGTGTGTCCTCAGAAACCGCCACAACTCTGTCCGTAAACCGCAGGACGCGGTGCTCTTTACGTCTGAGGCCGGCGTTCATCGGCTCTATGCCGTGGACCGTATGCGCGATGACGGGCACATGCCGCAGCGCCGCGGCTATCCGACCGTAGTAACCTGCCCTCGGGAAATGCGTGTGCACGACAACTGGCCGGTATTGTCCTATAAGTCGGCTGATGCCGGCGACGGCACGGACAAGGTTGACAAGCCCGCTTGTTCGGGTCATGCCTGGGCTGACAACGGGGACGCTATGTTCCTGAAACGGTGCGCACCCCGGCTCATACTCCATCAGCACACTTGCTATCGGCCGCCACCGAGCCCTGTCCAGGCCGCTCAGAAGATAGAACACGTAACTGGCGATTCCGCCCGGCAGGAGCCTATCTGCTACGTGCAACACTCCCAGCGGTCGTTCTCGACCCCGCCAGACTGTTGCGATGGGGGTATTCCCGGCGATTCTCCCGCTCAGCTCAGGAGCATCGAATCGTCGGGAACGCCGGGTTTGCGTTCTATCGCGAGAACCTCGACCCCACGTCATGGTCCGCTCGCCTTCTGCCAGAGCAGTCGGAACAGCCCCCCTCGGAATAGTCTGGGCATCGATTCTCGCAGGCGCCGCCCTAAGTTGCGCGAGTCGGTCTTGTCCCAGATGCCGAGTATTGCCAGCCAGCCCTCGCCTGCGTCGACGACACACTTCGCGCCGGCTCGGGCAAGACTGCGGGGCGTCCAGACCGACCTGTGCGTCTCCCACACGTTCCCGTGTACCGGTCCCTGATCGTACCGGCGTTTGGGAGTGACAACGACCGTGCGCCGGGCTATGCGCGCGCACTGAGACAAGAACCGCGCACCGTCATCCGGCGAGAAGTGTTCGAGAACGTCGATTGCCAGGGCCAGGTCGTAATGCCCGTCGGGAAGGTCTGGCATCACTGCCAGCGCGTCGCCATGCAAGACTCTGTCATAGATCTTGCTGTGGAGCTCAGTAAGGTACTCGGGAAACGCTTCGATGCCGTCGATGACTACGCTGACTTCGGAATCCGCTGCGGTGCTGACGGGGCTGAAAGTTGGACGGCCGAGATGCCATATCTCGATCAACTCGCGGCACAGGAAACCGTACTTGCCGCACCCGACCCCGATGTCTATCACACGGGTCGGCCTAACGTAGTCTACAACCGACATAACCAGGCTGATTTGCGACATCAGGCTCGAAGGCATATGTTTTCTCACCACCTCCGCGCCAGTCTGCGCTCGACCACCCCCGCACCCGCCGGGGTGGCGAGCAGAGGGATCCATCCCAGGGGCCTGATCCTTGTCGGCAGCCTCAGCCACGCCTGAAGCAGTTCGCTGCAGGCAGTCAGCCTGCTTTTTTTGAGTGCGGCTCGAGCAGCGCACATGTGCTGATCACTACGGTCGCGTGCAAGTGCTCTGGCGAGAACCGCACGATATCGTTGGTCGCGGGTTGCCTCAAGGAGCTTTTCGTGAACGATTTCCAGATCGCGGTACGCGCGCTCACGTCGGTTCGATAAGCTCGTCTTTGTTTTCCGGTATCGCACCAGTGGTTCCCAAACCCCGACTGCACGACCGCCTCTGGCCAGTATAAGTGCCCATGCGAGGTAATCCTCGCCGATAGCCACATCTTCGCAGAAGAGCCCGATCTCTAGCAGGTCGCGCCTTCTGACCATCACCGAGCTCGCCCAGAAGCAGTTGCGGGCCAGCAGACGTTCGAGCACATTGCCCTCTGGGAACTTGCGCCGTTCCCGGTAGAAAAGCCCGACCTCGCCGGTCTCGTCGAACTCGACCCCGTTGGAGAAAACAAGCGACGCGTCCGGGTTCGCGTTGATCAGAGCGACCTGCTTCTCGAGCTTTTCCGGCATCCAGACGTCGTCGCATCCGAGGAGCGCGATCCACTCGCCTGATGCGGCCCTCACGCCGGTGTTCTGCGCTGCCGCCGCGCCGCCGTTGACATTGCGCCGGATGAGACGGAATCGCTGGTCGGTCGCTGACAAGTCTTGAGCAATCTCGGGTGAGCGGTCGGTCGAGGCATCATCGACAAGAATCGCCTCAAAGTCGCCGAACGTCTGACTCCTGACCGACTCCAACGCTTCGGCAAGCCAGCGCTCGGCGTTGTAGACAGGAATGATGACTGACACAAACGGCGCCCCCATTACGGCCTAATTATAGCATGCGACCAGGCATCGGGGCGGATTGCCGTAATTCCGGAAAGGCCATCGCGATACGCGCATTTTTGGTCATTCTGCCGCTCGGCTGATGACCGTCGAATCGCCAGGAAAGGCTGGACTCGCGTTCTATCGCAACGGTCTTAGTGACGTTACCTTGGTCTGCTGATGGCCCATGCAATGAGAAGCACTACGAAAGACACGGCTACAATAGTCGGGCCGGTGGGCAGATCGAACTTATAGGAAGCCATCAGACCGGCTATGGTGGAGATCGAGGACGCGCCTATTGCCGCCAGGTACATTCCGGCGAAACGTCGGCTCACAAGCAGCGCCGTAACGGCGGGCACGACCAGGAACGCGAATACCAGCAGAGTACCAGCCAACCTGATCGAGAAAGATATCACCACGCCGAGGATCAGGAAGAACAACAGGTCCCACCAGCTGGCGCGCACGCCCGAAGCCCTGGCTGTCTCCGGGTCGAACGCCGAAAACAGAAACTGTTTTTGCAGCAGAGTGTGCAGAACAACCGCCACAGTGGCAACCACCGCCATCAACCAGACCTGCCTGGGGGTTACGGTCAGCACGTTTCCGGAGAGCACGTCTAGCATTCGTGCTTCCGCTTGAGCGCTTCTCGCTACGAACAGCACGGCCAGTGCCGATGCTACGGCGTACCCGACCCCGATGATGCTCTCCTGGGTTGTTCGTCGGCTCATAGATCTCGCCGAGAACGCCGCCACTCCTCCGAGCGTCAGCAGCAGCGATATTACCGATGGGTTAGTTCCCGTGCATAGTGCGAGGCCGACTCCCGCGCTGGAGACCTGCGCAAGCGCCGCCCCAACAAATACGATCCGCCTCAACACGACGTGAACTCCCAGGTAGGCACAAACCGCGCCGACGATCAGGCTGGCGGCCAGAGCCGTCTGCAGAAACGGTATTCTGAAAACGTCAAGCATTTCTTTCTCCCTGCCCGAGTATTGGGGTTCCGTCTTTATTGTGTGCGGCGTCAGCTCCTGCAAGCACGACCCTGGCATCCCCGCACGCCATCACAGCCACGGGGAGGCCGTAGACCCGCGAAAGGCTGTCTGCGGATATAACTTCCCCGGCGGTGCCGAACATTCTCAGCCCATCGCCGATCAAGGCGAGAGTCCTGGCATAGTTGACCACCACGTTCAAAATGTGGCTGACCATAACTACGGTGATGTTCTCAGATTTGTGCAGGTCTTTGAGAAGTTCCATTATGGCGTGCTCGCTGCCGATGTCCATGTCGCTGGTCGGCTCATCAAGTACCAGCACACCGGGTTCGGATGCCAGTGCTCTGGCGATCAGAGTTCGCTGCTTCTGTCCCCCGCTGAGCTCGCGGTATGGTCGGTTGGCCAGATGCGCAACGCCGACGTGTTCAAGACAGCGCAGCACCAAGTCCCTGTCACGGCGCGACGGCCGCCGAAAGATGCCCATCATCGGATAGCGCCCCATCATTGCCACCTCGAGCGCCGTCAGAGGGTAGATTTCGTCGACCGACTGCCGTTGCGGGACGTAGCCGAACCTGATCCCCGGTGCTCTCCGCACCCTGCCGCCGAGCGGCCGCAGTATGCCCAGCATCGTCTTCAGTATCGTGGTTTTTCCTGCGCCGTTCGGCCCGACGATACCAAGAAAGTCGCCCGCTCTGACGACCAGGTTCAGGTCGGTGAGGACCATTCGCCTGCCG
>JBMFPI010000075.1:0-11870 GCA_049969195.1 Armatimonadota bacterium | reverse complement strand
ACGTTCGAACCGGGGCGGGTGCTGTTCATCAATCACGTCTGCGCGGTGACGCCGTTCTGCGATTGCTGGGGGTTCTCTTCCCCCTCGATAGTGCCTGACGTAAGAATCTTCGCGGGCGAGGACATAGTGGCGGTTGAACAAGCCTCCATCGACTCCGTCAGGACGGAAGATTTTATCGAAGGCTCTTTGCCTGCGCCGTTTGAGGTCCGCGACACCGCCGGACACCTGTTTCAGAAGATACACGGGAAAGATCCCTACCTTCAGTGCGAGGAAGCTGCCGGGATCGGGCTGGGGTCCAGAAGCTATGAAATCGTGGAGGTCGAGTAAAAATGGCCCCACGAGAACGGTTCATAGCTGCCCTCGAGCGCAGGCCACTGACCGGCCGAGTTCCCCACTTCGAGCTGGTTTTCTACCTCACTATGGAGGCGTTCGGCAAGGTACATCCCAGCCATCGCTCGTACGGCCAGTGGCACCAGATGGAGGAAAAGGAAAGGCAGCTTCATCGAGAGGACATCGCGGACACATTCATCCTGACCGCGGAGCGCTACGAGCACAGCGCCATATTCCTTCATCCCAACCCCGCAAGCCTTGAAGAAACCCTGCGCCTCATCGACATCGTGCGTGAGAAAACGGGGGACAAGTATTTCCTGATGCTGCACGGCGACGCCACCTTCGGGATACCCGACGGTCAGCACATGACTGAGTTCAGCTTCCGGCTGGCCGACGACCCTGAGGGCGTAAAGCGTGAGGCTGCCGCGCTAGTAGACGCCGCGCTCGCCCGGGCCGAGGAGTTCGCAAAGCACGGCGGACTGGACGGCTTCGCGTTGTGTTCGGATTACTGCCTCAACGCCGGTCCGTTCTTGAGCCCGAAGCTTTTCAGCGAGTTCGTGACGCCTTACCTGGCTCGACTGATTCAGGGCTACCGGGATATGGGCTTCTACACAATAAAGCATACCGACGGCAACATAATGCCCATTCTCGACCAGCTCGCTCAGGCCAATCCGCACGCGCTGCATTCGCTCGACCCTCAGGCGGGTGTAGATATAGCCGAGGTAAAAAGGCTTTACGGCGACCGTGTCTGTCTGATCGGAAACGTCAATTGCGGCCTTCTCGACACGGGTACCGAGGAAGAGGTGCGTGCCTCCGCCGCTTACGCGCTCGAGCACGGCATGCCGGGGGGCGGATACATCTTTTCCAGCTCGAACTGCATATACACCGGTATGAGGCTTTCCAGATATGAGACGATGCTGGAAGTCTGGCGCGCTATGGGTAATTACACATAGGAAGAAAACAGCAAGCCCGCGGTTGTTGCGATAGCACGAGAACGCGCCCATCGCAAGAGCCTGATTCGACCGGCAAGCGCGGGAGTCCGTGCCTGATTTCACAATTTGCTTGACCGAATCTGGATGCCGGTGATACTATGTAGCTGAAGGAAGCTCAAGGAAATCGGCGAGGTGGTTGCGGTCTGGGGCATAAGACGCTGCAGGTTCCGGCGAGCCCCGGCTGCTTCAAGCGGGCTGTTCCGACCAGGCATTATGCCGGGTTGCCATGCATCTTTCGGCTTTCTACGATACCCGGAGGAGGACGCAGGTGAAACGGGCCTTCGGGCGCGGGAGAGGGCCGGGGTGAGGTAGAAAGAAATTGAGTCAGGATAATGGTCAAGTTTGCTGCGCTTTGAGCGTGATGGATAGTCCGACCGGCAGCGAATTCAAGCGGCGGATCGAGGAGATTAGCGGCGAGAACGTCCTTGAGTGCTACCAGTGCGGCGAGTGCACAGCCGGATGCCCGGCGGCATTTGCGATGGATATCGCGCCGAACCAGATCCTGCGTATGGCGCAACTCGGGCTGCAGGACGAGGTGCTTTCAAGCTCGGCCATCTGGTTATGTGCCGGGTGCGAGACTTGCGCTACGCGCTGTCCGAAGGGCGTCGCGCTGTCGAAAGTCATGGACGCGTGCCGCCAGATCGCCGTGGAGCGCGGGATCAAGCCGAAGGAACCGAACGTACTGAAGTTCCACGAGGAGTTCCTCAAAGGCGTCAAACGCTTTGGCCGGTGTCACGAGCTGAGCCTTACAGCCTGCTACAAGATGCGCACCCGCGACTTTTTCTCGGACGTGTTCGCGGGGATACAGATGTTTCTTAAGGGGAAGCTGGCAATTCTGCCTTCGATCATCAAGGGGCGGCAGGAAGTCAGGAAGCTGTTCCGCAAGCCGTAGCGGACCCGGTGTTTGGTATCGGTGTATCGGTAATGTTCGTGTGCTTCGGGACAACGGCGCAAGGGTGCGAACGGTATCCGCGAAGTTGAGTTGCTGAAGCGGCGTGGGGTCTGCGGGGACTGGGGTCGGCGGAGCGATTTGGGCTCGTGCACAAGATCGCTCCCGCAAGACATGGAAATACCGGGGTTGCCGTTAGCGGCGTCCGCGACTCAGAGGTTACGAGATGAAGTATGCATACTTCCCGGGCTGTAGCCTGGAATCGACCGGAAAGGAGTTCGGGGAATCGACGACGCTTGTCGCCGAGGCACTCGGAATCGAGCTTGTCGAGATCCCGGACTGGAACTGCTGCGGCGCAACATCCGGCCATGCTCTCGACCACAAGCTCAGCGTCGCCCTGCCGGCGCGCTCGCTCGGCATCGCCGAGAGCATGGGTCTCGACGTAGTCGCGCCGTGCGCCGCGTGTTACAACCGGATGAAGTCTGCCGAGGCCGAGATGAAGTCCAACTCGGCCCTGCGGGATGAGATCAACGCGGACCTCGCCAGGCCGTACACGGGCAAGGTCACGGTCAGGTCGGCGCTGGAGGTGTTTACGTCTCCGGAGGTGATGGAGCGGCTCGCTCAGAAAGTCACGAAGAAGCTCTACGGCCTCAGACCGGCGTGTTATTACGGTTGCCTCCTGCTGAGGCCGCCTAAGGTGCTCGGGTTTGACGACCCTGAGGACCCGAAGAGTCTGGACGAGGCGATGAGAACGGTCGGTGCGGAACCGGTAGAGTGGTATTTCAAGAACGAGTGCTGCGGGGCGAGCTTCGGGATCTCAAAGAGCGATATCGTCGTGAAGCTTGCCGGTGACATCATATCCAATGCGAAGCGGCACGGGGCGAACTGTATCGTTACCGCCTGCCCGTTGTGTATGACCAATCTCGAAATGCGCCAAGCGGCCGCGGGGAAGCAGCGCGGCGAGGATCTGACCATGCCGGTGTTTTTCTTCACGGAACTGCTCGGCCTCGCGATGGAGGTCCCCGGGATCAAGAAGCTTTTCGCTAGCCATTTGATCGACGTGGACCCGGCGCTGGACGCGATCACGGAGCCGCCGGCGGAGCCGGAACCGGTGGGCACCGCAGCAGACGGTTGACGGTGCCGAAAGGGCCGGCCTTGTCCACGGTGTTCACTTGCTGAAGTGCCGCGTGGTCTGCGGGAAATCAGGTTGGCAGAACGATTTGGGCCGGTAGGCCCGGTCGCCCCCGCGGAAGACTGGAAGGGTGTTCGAAGTCATTGCAATTGAACGCAAACGGGCGTTTTCTCGGGCGATTAGACGCCCCTCAAATAAGCAGGGGAATCGCCGGGAACGCGCCTCTCGCAATAGCCTGAAGCCCAGGGTTGAGGCGTAGATCCCTCGGGACCTGGGACTGACGATGGAGTAGTTGGCAAGCCCGGTATGAAGCGCAATTTCACTCTCGAATACTGGATGGACGAGGGCTGGTATGTGGGCCGGATAAAGGAAGTGCCGGGCGTGTTCAGCCAGGGCGAGACGCTCGAAGAGCTCGTGGCGAACATCCAGGAAGTCTACCAGCTTATGATGGAGGACGCTAAGCCTCCTGTCAAGACCGAAACCAGAACACTGGAAGTCGGGCTGGAGGCGTGAACAGGCGCGAGTTCATCAGGGAACTAACCGGGGCCGGGTGTTATCTTGTGCGACATGCGCGGAAACACGATCTTTACGCAAACGCTCGGACCGGTCGCCGCGCGCCTGTGCCGAGGCACACGGAGGTACGGGAATCGCTCTGTGAGCTGATACGAAAACAGCTCGGGCTCATCCAGTGACGAAGGGCCGAGCGCGGGGAGTACAGGCTTTGTTCTTGTTTGCCAGTTTCGGGAAATCAGGTTGGCGGAACGATTTGGGTCTCTAGGCCCGGTCGTTCCCGGGGAAGACTGGAAGGGTGTTTGAAGTCATTGCGATTGAACGCAGGCGGATGTTTTATTCGGCGACTAGACGCCCCTCAAATAAGCAGGGGAATCGCCGGGAACGCGCCTATCGCAATAGCCTGAAGGGACAGCATATGTCCCGGATGGTGGAAGGGTGACGGCGGGTCACTGAGAACTCAAGACTGAGAACTGAGAACTTCGATGAGAATCGGCGTATTTGTTTGCTGGTGCGGGTCGAACATCGCGAAGACGGTGGATGTCGAGAAGGTCGCGGAAGCGGCCAGGCAGATGCCCGGTGTCGTCTACGCGACCGACTACAAGTACATGTGCTCCGAGCCGGGGCAGAACATGATCCTCGACGCGATTCGAGACCACAAGCTCGATCGCGTCGTGGTGGCGAGCTGTTCTCCGCGGCTGCACGAGCCTACGTTTCAGCGGTGCATCGCGAACGCCGGGCTGAACCCGTATATGGTCGAGATGGCCAATCTGCGGGAACATTGCTCGTGGGTTCACGAGCGCGCGCCTGAGACCACCGAGAAGGCCATCGACCTGGTGCGGATGGCCGTCGCCAAGGTCGCCAAGAACGAGCCGCTGTCCCGCTCGAGTATGGGCCTGACGAAGAGGGCCCTCGTGATCGGCGGGGGAGTCGCGGGGATTCAGGCCGCGCTCGATATCGCCGACGCGGGGTATCCGGTGGTCCTCGTGGAGCGGACGCCATCCATCGGCGGACATATGGCCCAGTACGACAAGACCTTCCCGACACTCGACTGCGCCGCTTGTATATTGACGCCGAAGATGGTTGACTGCGCCAGCCATCCGTTGATCGATATCTGGAGCTACTCGGAAGTCGAGGAGGTCAAGGGCTTCGTCGGCAATTTCGACGTGACGATCCGCAGGCGCGCCAGGAGCGTGGACGAGAAAAAGTGCACCGGCTGCGGGCTGTGTCTGGAAAAGTGCCCGGTCAAGGGAATCCCGAGCGAGTTCGATGAGGGCACAGGCACGCGCCGCGCCATCTATCGGCCCTTTCCGCAAGCCGTTCCGAACAAACCGGTCATCGATCGGGAACACTGCCGGTTCTTCACTTCGGGCAAGTGCGGTGTCTGCAAGAAGATCTGCCCGGCGGACGCGATAGACTACGACCAGCAGGATCAAGTGGTGACTGAGAAGTTCGGGGCGATCGTGGTAGCGACCGGGTTCGACGTCTGGCGCGACGAGAGCGCGATGGCGGCCCTGGGTTACGGCAAGTACCCGGACGTGATCTCGGCGGTTCAGTTCGAACGGATAATGAACGCATCCGGTCCGACCGACGGCAAGATCGTGCGGCCTTCAGACGGCAAGACGCCGAAATCGATCGTTTTCATATCCTGCGTTGGCAGCCGGGACGAGGAGCATGGGTATCCTTATTGCTCCAAGGTCTGCTGTATGTACAACGCCAAGCAGGCTCTTCTGGCGAAGGACAAACTCCACGACGTCGAAACGTACGTGTTCTATATGGACATTCGCGCGAACGGCAAAGGCTACGAGGAGTTCGTGCGGCGGACGATCGAGGAATACGGGGCGAACTACATCCGGGGGCGTGTATCGCGCATCTATCCGGACGGCGACCAGCTTGTGGTGAAAGGCGCGGACACGCTCCTTGGCAGGCCCATTGAGGTGCGCGCGGATCTGGTGGTCCTGGCGACCGCGATGAAGCCGCATTCCGACGCGAAAGAGCTTGCCCGCAAGCTTGGAATATCCACCGATCAGTACGATTGGTTCTCGGAAGCGCATCCCAAGCTCAAGCCTGTTGAGGTCCTGACCGACGGCATCTACCTGGCCGGCGCGTGCCAGTATCCCAAGGACATTCCAGATACGGTCGCTCAGGCAAGCGGCGCGGCGTCGAAGGTGATCGGGCTGTTCAGCAAGGAGGCCATACTCTCCGAAGCAATGACGGCCTACATCAACGAGGATACCTGCGTTGGATGTGGACTGTGCAGCGAGGTCTGCCCGTTTTCGGCTATCGAGATGATAGAGATCCCGGACCGGGAAAAATCAACGCGCGACAACCTGGTAATGAAAACCGTCGCGCGGGTAAACGAGGGCATCTGCAAGGGCTGCGGCACGTGCGCAGCAGCGTGCCGCTCGGGCTCGGCCCGACTTAGAGGCTTCGAGGGCAAGCAAATCCTGGCGGAGATTGACGCGCTGGCAGATATGGTCAAGACGAGAAAATGATCTCGGAGACGCAGGATGCCGGCTGTTTGACCGCGGCGTCGGCGTAGTCTTTCGGGCGCCCGGGCGCATTGTGAATGATCCAGGCTCACCGAGTTTGTATCCGGCGAACCAGAACCGGGGTGCGCTGTGATGGCATTGGTTCTGATTCTGTTTCTCGCTGCGGTTGTGATTATCGCGCTGAGGGCCGTGCGGTCCTTGCGCGAAGGTATCGAGCGCGAAAGGATCGGGGCGGCTAATGAGCGCGGGAATGGCGGCAGCGAGTATGGCTGGATCGGCGACATTCACGCCTACTGGTACACACTCGGCCTGGCTGCGGCTGGGCTAAAGTTCGTCTACACAAAATGGAGGACCGCTCCCACGGGAAGCTGGGAGCGACTCTGCTGGGGGAGCCTCCTGGCATTGATCATAGCGCTTGCAATGTATGCCGTTGTGAAGCTTGTCGACAACAAGCTAAACGGGCGGCCAATTCGCGGAGAACAAAGTTGAGGCTGATACTGATATCTCTTGCAGTTCTGCTAATGTCGGTTAACCTGCCGGCCGCGGCCCAAATCACCCCGATTCCGTGCGCAGTCGGGAACAGATGGGAGTACGACACGTACAAGCTTGTTCGAGCCAGGGTCACCATGGACGGCAAGACCATCTCGGGCTTTCGGGATACTAGTTCGGGGCTGTCGGTCTACGAGGTTGTGTCGGCGGACGAGAAGTCCAGCCCGGTGGTTTACGATTACAAAGAGACTACGCGCACCTGGTCTACGAGGGGCGGAGAGCCTGATACCGATACCTCTGAACTCAAGATAACGACCGAAAACGGGACGGTGCGAATACATTCGACTTACTTGGACTCGTCTAACGAAAAGGCTCCCGACAGGCAGACCTACGATCCGCCCCTGTTGTATTACACGGGCGATGCGGATCGAGGTGTGTCCTGGGAGGTCGGCGTAATGCGCGAGCGGGAGATCACAAACCCGGTCACCGCACGCGGAGCCGGGCGGGAAACCGTCACCGTCCCGGCCGGCACGTTCAAGGACTGCCTCAAGGTGGTCTACTGGGGCGACAGAATCTCCGGCACTATGGAGATGTGGGATAAGACCTTTACGCTGACCGGCGGAAGGAGCCGCGGCATCTACTGGATAGCCGACGGGGTCGGCGTGGTTAAAGAGCTGGAGGTCGCGACGACCATTGCGGAAACCGAAGGACCGGGCGGCAAGAAAGTAACGGTCGAGGCCGCATCATGCACCGTAAGCGAACTCAGGCCGGGATATGTGGTCAAGAAGTAGTCCTGAGCCGTCAGTTATGGGCGTGAGAGCCTCATAGTTGGTGCAATAGAACACGAACCCGGAGTTTTCGGTGATTCGACGCCATTCAACTGAGCGGGAGAATCGTCGAAAATGCGCCTATCGCAAACAGCCCGGAGAGCCTCGGGCGGGCTGATGGCACGGAGCGGGGGCTGAGAGCTGGAGAATGAGCGAAGAAACTGCTGTAATCGAAGAGACAACCGAGAAGAAAACCGAATCCGGCGCGGAGGAACGTGAGGAACGGACCTGGCAACCGGTCATACTGGGCATACTATGCAACTGGTGCAGCTATGCCGGGGCGGACCTGGCCGGCAGCTCAAGGCTTCACTATCCGGAGACCATTCGGATCATCCGGGTGCCGTGTTCCGGCCGCGTGGACCCAATGTTCGTGTTGAAAGGCTTTCAGAAGGGCTTCGACGGCGTCATGGTGCTGGGATGTCACCCGGGCGACTGCCACTACGCCAAGGGCAACTACTATGCCCGGCGCCGGATCGCGCTGGTCCAGGACCTGCTGAAGTCACTGGGGATCCCTGAGGAACGTTTCCACTTTGAGTGGGTGTCGGCCTCGGAGGGCAACCGGTTCGCCGAGCTGGTAGAGGAGTTCACCGAACAGATCAGAAAGCTGGGGCCGTTCAAGGGCGTCGTGAACGCAGATACCTGAGAGCAGGGGACGGACGGCCTAATTGGGTGTACGATATGTCAGAGATCGAAACCAGGATACGCGAGGAAGCAAAGAAGGCCCTCGAGAGCGGGGCGGCTGAGGTCGTTATCGGCTGGGGTGCAGGAAGCGTGCCGTTCAGGACGACACCGGTCTTCATCGAGAGGCCTGAGGACGTCGACAGGCTGGTTTGGAACCCGGCTTGCGTCAACAACCTGGCGGTTTACCTGCCGAAAATGGCCAAAAACCGCAAGGTTGGAATCATCGCCAAGCCCTGCGATATACGCTCGATCGTTGCACTTATCCAGGAGAAGCAGGTCAAGCGCGAGAACCTGTTCATTATTGGCCTGGGCTGCGCCGGGGTGGTGGACGCGGCGAACCTCGACGACCAGGACTTTCGCCTGCAGGACGTGACCTCGATCGAATGGGTGCCGGAAGGGCTGAAGGTGACAACGACTTCCGGCGAGCACGTGCTAGAGTGCTCCGATTGCCTGCGGGATATGTGCCTGGTTTGCACGAAGCGCGAGCCGGCGATATTCGATGTGAAGCTCGGCGAGGCGGTGCAGCCGGCGGAGATCCGGGAATGCGAGCTGCCTGAGCTGCCGGCGGAGAGGCAGAAATACTGGTCCGAGCAGTTCTCGAAGTGCATTCGCTGCTACGCGTGCCGCCAGGTCTGCCCAAACTGTTACTGCGAGGCATGCTTTGCCGACCGGATCGAGCCCAGGTGGACGTCCCGAAAGGCCGCGCCGGAAGAGAACTGGATGTTCCACGCCACGCGCGCGATGCACCTGGCGGGCAGATGCATCCAGTGTGGGGAATGCGAGCGGGCGTGCCCGGTGGGAATACCCGTAGCCGAGCTCGCGCGCGAGATGGCAAAGATCGTCAAAGAGAAATACAACTACGAGGCCGGCGACCCGAAGGAGGAAGCGCCCCTGCTTGGGACATTCCGCGACGACGACGTCGACCCGGCCAATCGTGCGGAATAGCGAGTCTAATATATGAGCGACAAAGTGCTGCCGAAAGACAAAGTGCCCGAGTTCCTGCAGGCCCTTATGAGCAGGTTCACGGTTGTTGCGCCGGTCGAGCGCAAGGACGCGCCTGCCGAGTTCAAAGAGCTCGCGCCGGGCGACCAGCCGATTCTGGACGGATCCGAGATGACTATGCCGCCCAAGGACTACCTGCTTCCGCGGTACGAAGTGCTGCTGAAAGTGCGTCAGGAGGGCGGCGAGACCAAGGTCGAGTCCGTGATCCCAGAGGACAAGCCGCGCGTGATGCTGGGGATGTGGCTGCCGGATGCACAGGCTATCCAGGTTTTGGACCGTGTGTTCTTGGACGAGCCGTTTCGAGACCCTTACTACGCCGCACGCCGGGAGAACACTATGCTCGTCGCCGTGATTCCCGCCCAGATGCGGTGGAGCTGGTTCTGCGGGTCTACCGATGACGTGGAGACCTGGAAGCCTAACGTCGACGCGATAATGTACGACCTGGGCGACCGGTTCTACGTGGAGATAACCTCCGAAAGAGGGCAGTCGTTAGTCGAAGGCCTGCCAGATGCGTCGGAGCAGGACGCCGCCGCAAAGAACGACCTCTGGGAGCGGTTCAAAACGCACAACATACTCCCGTTTGCAAACCAGAAGCTCTACGAACGGCTGGAGTGGGAGGATCCCGTTTGGGCGGAGATTGCGGCCAAATGCATCGGCTGTGGGGTCTGCAGCTATATGTGCCCGAGCTGTTCTTGTTTCGACATCCAGGACGAGGTGTGCGGCACTTGCGTCGAACGGTATCGATGCCGCGATACCTGCCAGTTTGAAGATTTCACTTTAATGGGTGCGGGGCACAACCCGCGGTCGGAACGGCTGCCCAGATCTCGCCAGCGCCTGCTGCACAAGTTCAAGTACCAGCACGAGCAGTTCGGGGTTGTGGGCTGCACAGGCTGCGGCAGGTGCGTTGAACTGTGCCCCGTGAACGTGGATATACGCGACGTCCTCAGTCGGGTCTGCACCGAGAAAGAGCCCGAGCCTGCGACCGGTTAGCGGCCCCGCGCGATTGCAACCAGCATAGTCGTGCGAGGCAACGGCGCTCGCGGCTGGCAGATGTAATTCCCGGTCAGCGCGGTGTGTCGGCCTTATGCCGGAACCCCTGCCCGCGGCAACAATAGCCCGGGCCCATCCGCAACGCTCGCACTGCGTTCTATCACATCAGCGGTAGCACAAGGAAACCCCCTCTCCCTTCACGGGAGAGGGCCGGGGTGAGGGTGAAATGCTGCGGGAACTCAGCGCACGTGCGGGCCTATTAGATTGGTCGCCCGAGTCGTTGCCGCAGCATCTAGTCAGGGAAAAGCCGGCGTACAGCCTGTCCCGAAGCGTAAGAGGAGCTGGCGTTTATGTCCGCTGAAGTGAACCGATACTCTACTCCGGCCTGTGCTTTCCGGTCGCTGGGCCGGGGCCGTTGCCTTTCGACTTGCCGCCGCCGTTCGAGTGGTTTTCTTCGGGTTCGACTGGTCTGTCGGTCCGGGTAACGGCTATGGTGTGCAGCCGGCCGTTCTCTACCTTCTCGACAGTAAAATCGAGGTTTGCGTAGCTGACTGTTTCCCCCTCGTTGGGCTGACGACCGAACAGGTCGAACACGAACCCCCCGATAGTCTCGTACTCCTCGCTTTCGGGGATATCGAGGTTCATCTGCTCGTTGAGGTCGTCCACGTTCATTCGCGCGTTCACGATGGCGTGGTCCTGGTCGACAACCTGTATCAGGGGTTCCTCAACGTCATATTCGTCTCTTATCTCTCCGACGATCTCCTCGAGCAGGTCCTCCACCGTTACGAGCCCGGCGGTGCCACCATATTCGTCGCGCACGATCGCCATCTGAATGTTGCCGCGTTTGAACTCGGCGAGCAATTCGTCCACGTCTTTGGTCTCGGGGATAAAATAGGCCTCCCGCATGACAGCCCTGATATCGAACGGGCGTTTCTCCTGCCGCAGGATTGGCAGAAGGTCTTTGGCGTGAACCACGCCGATTATGTGGTCTACGTTATCCTCGTAGATCGGTATTCTGGAGTGGCCGGTGGTAGTGATCAGGTCAAGAAGGTCGTCCAGTGAGCTGGTGACGGGTGCCGCCTTCATGTCGGTTCGCGGTACCATCACCTGCCGAGCGACGGTGTCGGTGAAATCGAAGATGGAATGTATCATCTCTTTTTCTTCCTCTTCGATCACCCCCTCCTCTTCGCCGGCTTCCACGAGCATTTTGAGCTCCTCCTCGGTCAGGATCGGTGCAGAGAATCTCACGTGCCCGCCGAACGGTCTCACAACCGCGTCGCTGACGAAGCTGACTACTCTGACTGCCGGCAACGCGAGCACAGCCAGCATGTAAACCGGCCGAGCGAGCACTAGTGCGAGCTTCTCTGCGTGGACTATAGCCAGGCTCTTGGGCGCAATTTCACCCAGCACCAGCGTGATGAACCCGATCACACAAGTCACCAGGAAGACTGCTGTGCCGCGCGCCGCCTCCGGCGCTACCCCGATGCTCTCGAGCCACCGGGCGGGGATCCCGGCGATGCCGACCGCCGTGAAAGC
>JBMFPI010000074.1:6576-11970 GCA_049969195.1 Armatimonadota bacterium | reverse complement strand
CCACGCACTCAGCAATGGAGACAGTATGAACCAGCAGCAAACACCTCGCAAGGTGCGGATGGTTTGACGGTTACATAACAGACGGCACCAATCATTGGCACGCGCTCGCAATCCGTACGTTCTGCAAGCACTCTAAAATCAACAGGGGCCGCCGACGCTGTCGGCGGCCCCAATCTCCCTTGGTAAACGACGGGTTACGGCTTAATCCTACTGCGATTGAAGTACGGGTCAGGCTGACCGCCGTAGGACTTCAGCATAATGCCGTCGTAGGGATTGGGCGGCGCTGCGGCACCAGGCGGCTGCGGCGGGGCGCACGTCACAAAGGTCACGTGCCCATCCAGCCAAGCCACCGCGCTCTTGCCGTTATGCCATCCGGGAGGCCAGGGGCCGTTGGGCTTACAGTAGTTGGAAGAATAGATAGACGGCGGATAGCATAGCATGGTACCGCACCCGCGGCTGAAGATGTTCCAGTTGCCGAACTGCCATATCTCAAGGATCCGTATGGTCTTTGTCGGCCTTGCCACATCAGCCGGGGTGAAGAAATAGCGTCCGTAGTTCGCTTCGTTGCGGTCCGCGCTCGGGTGGCCGCCGAGGTAGTACCAGTTATAGCCGTAGCATCTCTTGAGAGTATCGGAAAGCTTTGTATGATCCGACAGTCGCTCGGAAGGCGGTATCTCTGGGCAGACGTAAACTCCGCCGAGGTTCGAGTTGCCGCTGGTGTCCGCCTTCTTGAGCTGCTTCAGATACGGGTCAATCATCGCCTGCCAGAAATCGGCCATCGTGTCCCAGCAGCCGCCCCCGTTGTGATCCAAACAGGCCGGCGTGATCTTCGCCCAGTCGTTCTCATACAAGGCGCAGGCGTCGGAGATCATCTTGAGATTATTCTGGCACACCGACTGCCTTGCCGCTGCCCTGGCCGCGCCAAATACGGGAAACAGTATCGCGGCCAGAATGGCGATGATTGCAATCACCACCAGCAGCTCTATGAGCGTGAACCCTCTCCCACTCTTCGTCATAACAATCAACCCCTCTCAAAATTCCTGAGCACTATTAACAGCCGGCCTGGCGGATTCTCCGGCAAGACGGCCAGGGGTGCCGTCACGTGCTCACACTCCCCCTACTGTGAACTATATCGCTATCCCGGGCCGCTGTCAAGGATTTCAAAGTTCCCGGCGGCGAATTCTGCACTTTTTCAGCAATTATTTTCGGCAGTCACACGCGGGTTCTGCAGAAACCTCCTGGAAGCCGGCTAAGTGAACGCCGATGTTCTGCCTAGAAAGATTACGGGTGCCTGAACCCGCAGTTTCGACCCTGGCCTGGTCGCTCGTAGGATCCCCGGTAGTCGGTGGTGGTTACGCTGACACAATCTGACACCGAACGACGAAACCAAGTAGTCCAGCTCCGTGGCTGCTGCGATACCGCGGAAACACCTGGGTCTTCGGCGATTCCACGCTCCTTACTTCGGTGGGAGAATCACCGAAAAAAGCACCCGTGGCAACGACCTGACTGCCCGTTCCCCTCTGCCCACGGCCGCTTTGGTAATCTGGAAGTTCGACAGCAGCCGCAATCACGCCGGCGACCCTGATTAATTCGTCAGTTCCGGACCGAGGAATAATCCGGTCGCCTCTCGGAAACCTACCAGAACCGTTTTCCCTACGACCGCGCCGTTGCGACAAGCGTATCCGCGGCGGTTCCCCCGCCCGACTCAGAAGCCTCGAATGCGGGAATAAGGCCTTCTTGTCTTCATTCGCAACAACATCGGGAGCACGACCTGCACTGTCGCGGAACGTCTCTGCTGGCCGCTCCCTCAGGACACCACTTCCACTTTCCTGGCCTGAAGACCTTTCGGCGTCTCTAGCAGCTCGAACTCGACTCGCTGGCCCGGGCTCAGTGTTCTGAAACCTTCTGCGGCGATCTCAGAGTAGTGCACGAAAATGTCTCGTCCTGAATCCACCTGATCGTCGGCCTGGATGAATCCGTAGCCTTTCGAGTCGCTGAACCATTTGACCTTTCCCGTAGCCACCATTTCCTCCTGAGGACACACATCGGACAATTACAGGCCCGCGACCGGCCTGTTTCTTTGGATTATAACATGCTGAGCTTGTCATGTCAACGGTTTGGGCAATCCATATAGGAAGAATGCTCGTGCGAGGGCGAGTATGATACTGACATTATCTGTCAGTCGACCCTGACCAGGTAGCCGGGTGGTACAGGTCATATCTTGGACACAATCACCGTAGTCTCCGAAGCAAGTTTGCAGCCTCGCGCATGCCGGGGTTCAAAAGAAGCGCTTTCTTGAGTTCCACATACGCTTCAAACCTGCGACCTAGTCTTGCGTAGGCCGCCCCAAGGTGATACCGCAATACGGGCTCATCCGGCTTCAACCGGACCGCTTCCGCAAGTGTGCGCGCTGCGCACCGATACCGCCCGAGCTTATACTGAACCCAGCCAAGCGTGTCCACCACGTTTCCATCAGCCGGAGCCAGAGTGACGGCCATCCTGGCAAGTCGAAGCGCCTCGGTCAGTTTGAGGCCTTCATCCGCGTAGAAGTACGCGAGGTTGTTCATAAGCAAGGCGCTTCGAGGCGCCACCGACAGGGCTGTACGATACGCCGACTCGGCTTGGCTCAGTGCACGAAGTTTTTGATACAGTTCGCCGAGGGCGCTGTGAAGATGGGCCAACTCCTCGCGAGAAATCGCTTCATCCAGCTTGCCGGCCCGGGCCAACTCCAGCAGTCGCTCGATCGTGCGGGCCGCTTCGCGTGTTCGCTCGTGCCTTGCGTAGATCGCCGCAACCGTGCGATATGTATCCGACCGCGACGGCCGCATCCGGATCGCTTCCTCTATCAGCAGCCGCGCCGGCGCGATCTTTCCCTGGGCCAGCAGCCGGTCTGCTCGCTCAAGTCGCGCTTGAATGGAATCACCCCGCTCAGCACAACCGACAAGTGCACAAGCCACTGCTACGACCAACAGCTTCGTGCACAGAGATCTCAAGATAACACAGCTCAACCCATTCCCTCGATGACGCCGGCCGCGATTAGAGGGATCATAATCTCGTGGTGCCCTGTGAGCGCAAACCCCTCGCCGCCAATCAGGCGCACGCGATCGACCACCTGCGTGTTGGATCTGTAGTGCTGAACAAAGTCCAAGTTGACGCCAGTGAAGCCGCTCAGATCATACCCAAGATTTATGAGCATCGTCAGGGCCTTGAGTATTACCTCCGGCAGAACAACTGCGGAACCGACGTTCATTAGCACCCCGCCGTGGCCGAGTTCTGCCATGGCCTGAGTTAGTATTCGGAAGTCGCACATCGAGGACTCGCCGATAGCCGACCCATCCGCCGACGGATGCATGTGAACTATGTCGGAGCCAACGGCTACGTGAACTGTGACAGGCACATTGTTCTCGTACGCAGCAGCGAGTATGCTTGCGCACCCGTGCGGCGGCGCGGATTCGACGAGCATCAGACCCAAGGCTTCTCCGAGGCCGAGTTTCTCGCGCTGTGCCCGGAGCGCTCCCCGGTTCAGAAAGTCGGCTGTTTCCGCTGCCATCCCGAACGTGCCTGAGCGAAGACCTTCCGCCACGTCTTCGGAGGTCTCACCGAAGCGGGCAATCTCGCTGTCGTGTATGGCCCCCGCACCGTTCATCGCCACCGCCGTGATGATCCCTCTACGGATTAGGTCAATAACAATCGTGCTTAGCCCGCACTTTATCACGTGCGCACCCATAGCGAAGATAACTGCTCGGCCCCGAGCCCGGGCAGATAGTATCCGCTCAATTACGGTGCGTAAAGTGCGGCCGGCCAGCACGTCAGGCAGCGACGCCAGCAACCCAGCCACACTTGAGCCGGGCTCGTGCGCTCGTGCGAACTGGGATACCCTGACTTTGCTTTTGCGCTCGGTGATCGACGTGGTTCGCACGCGGCGCGCATCGATTTGAGCGTACTTCGATCCCACGACTTGCCTCCTGCCCCGTCCGTTGCTTGCCCCCTCACGCATCCTTTTCAGCCGAGATTGTTCGCCGGCTTCGCCGGAACTAGCGAACAATTACCCATTGTAAGTCTATCACCTGTGAGAAAGGCCCACACCCCGCCTGAAATCCGCTTCGGCAGTAGCTCAGCAGACTATCGGATCCCTGAGGTTATTGCTATAGAAGGCAACCCCGGCGTTTCGGCGATTCACCGATTCGATGCTTCTCGACCAAGCGGAAAACCGCCGGAAACACACTTATCGCACCAGCCTGCAGATACCTGAGCTTGCCGTAGACTGTGGCGCGTTATTCATCGCTCGGAACGCGGCGGGCGTAGACAATCATCACGTCGTTGACCTGGATGACACGCGCCAGCAGGGCGCACCAGCGTGCCCCCACACTCCGCGCGAACCGTCTGCCTCCTGCCACCGGTGGCCTGACGACGACAAACCCGGTCTTGTCGAGCAGTCTGTGCAAGGTGGACCTGCGGAAGTAGTAGATGTGCTCAGCCGGCTTGAGATGCCGCCACCGTTCGCGCTTCAGCATAAAGGCGGGGTGGCCGAGGTCGGGCGTGCCGACGACCACGAGGCCGTCGGGAGCCAGCACACGACGGACCTCGAGCATATGGGCGGTCGGATCCGGCACATGCTCCAGGACGTCCCACATCGTGACGCAATCGAATGAGGCATCTGGGAAGCGCACCTGCTCGAGGGTTCCGGCGCGCACGTCGAGCCCCAGTTTGCCGGCTTCCTGTACGGCGTGCTCGGAGATGTCTATACCGCAGGCTTTCCAGCCCCTCGCATTCGCTGCCTCAACAAAATAGCCCAGGGAACAACCGATGTCGAGCAGACGTCCCGGTGCCTGGAGCAGCTCTATCAGCTCCAGCCGGCGCTCGGCGCGCCGGAGTCTAAAATGTCTACGCCTGCGGTAAAGATCGAAATATGCCGAGTCGTACTGATCTGCCAGCCCTGCCGGCTGTGGGTGCGTGAATGCAAGTGCGCATACGGAACACTGATAAACGTTGTGCCCGTTCTTGTGCACGAGTAGCCAGGCATCCGCACCGCCGCACACGTTGCAGACGACAGACCCCCCGTCCGCCAACCGCCGTTTCTTGTCCGCAACCGCACCTGTCATCGTCCCGTCCCGCCGCGTCCAACGTGACCGACTCATTCGAAAAGCGAATCCGGCAGTCCTGTGTTCACCTTGATGTCGGTATACTCGGACGTGCCGGCTTTTTCGCCGTCAGCGCTGTATATCTCGACAGTCGTCGGCATCCAAATAACCCCACCCACCTTGCGCGGGTTCATATACAGGACTTTTAATTGCAGCGTTCCGTCGCCCGTCCGCTTCTCGAACCGCTTCAGCCAGAGGTCTTTTTCGTCAAGCCAGGCCAGAAGCATCATATCGCCTTTCGGCCAGTAAAGAC
>JBMFPI010000074.1:0-6566 GCA_049969195.1 Armatimonadota bacterium | reverse complement strand
GGCGGTTCAGCCACAGGGCAGGAGTCACTATGCCCAGGTCGAACGCATCCTGCAGTTTCGCCGGGTCGCCTGTGAAGTCCTCTCTTTTCGTGAATCGAATCGTTGGGGCGCGGACGATCTTGATCCACCCGTTGACTATGTACTCGAACTTCACCATACCTAGCTTCCCGTCCATTCTGAGTTTGTCCGGGTCCTTGAACGAGACGGTCGCAGATTTGAAATCGTACAGCCGGGCATAGTTGGAGTCGATTCTGGCAATAGCCTTCTTGTTCTTGTAGGTCACGACACCCACCATCGTGATGTCCTTGAACCCGCTGGTAGCTTGTTCGATGCGTGCCTTGAGCTCCTGCTCGGTCATAGTCCCGCACGCACCGGTTTGCGTGCCCACACATATCAACAAGACGATGATTACAGCGGCGCGGATGACACGTGCGTTACTGATCAATGAGACACTCTCCTGAACTGCATATTTTCCAGGCTGTTGCGATAGGCGCGTCTTCAGCGATTCTCCCGCCTAGTCGAGGAGCGTCGAACTGCCTAAAAAAGAACGTGCTCCGACTCACAGTCACCGTGCGTTTACTCGCTGTAGCCGCTATCCGGTTTGAGAATCTCCGTGTGCGGACTTTTCCAGCTCCCACAGCATCGCATACCGCAGCGCCGTAGAGCAGGCGGTCAAGACGCTTAGCACAAGCCCGTGCACGCCGTCCCTGAAACCCTGCTTCCACATGTACATTCTGACGAATGCGAAAGCTGGTCTGACCAGAAGATCGGACAACTTGAAGCGCTTGCCGTCCAACTGCTTCTGTCGAGCCGCCGCGCGAGCGTAAAGAATCATCTTGCGGGCGTAGTCGTCCAGAGTCGGGTAACTGTGGTGAATCAGACAGGGCTTGAGCACGCCGACGGGGCCGTCAACCTCCATCGTTTCGTGCACAAGTCTATGCGGAAAACGTGCCCTGTCTCTGCGCGCGAGGCGCAGGACGTAATCCGGATACCACCCGCAGTGTTGCATCTCGCGGCCTAAAAACGTCGTCAGACGGGGAATGCGGTAGCCCGCGAAACCTGTCGTCGCCTCCCCTCGCCCGCGAGAAGAGGTGGAATCCGCTATAGCGGCGCGTATAGCGCCTGCGAGCTGCTCGGTGACCACCTCGTCGGCGTCGACAAACAGCACCCAATCCTGAGCGGCTATCTCCAGGGCCGCGTTCTTCTGGTCCGAAAATCCGCTGAACTCACGCTGCACAACCCTGTCAGTGAACCGCCGGGCAATCTCTACGGTGCGATCTGTGCTGAAAGAGTCCACTACCACAATCTCGTCGGCGAACGATAGACTCGTCAGACACCGTTCGATGTTGGCTTCCTCATTTAGCGTTATCACGCAGGCGCTGAGACCCATCGTTTCCTTCCAGCACGGCGTCAAGGGCCGCGATTACGTCAGCCGGGTCAATGTTTGTCATACATTTGCGACCGAAACTGCACTTCACTTGTGCGCAAGGACTGCATTCGGCGCCAGAGAACAGAACCACGTGTCCTTTTCCCTGCGGCCCGGTTGTTGCTGGATCGGAAGGGCCGTACAGGCCTACGACCGGCTTGCCCAAGGCCGCACACAGATGCAGAATGCCGGAATCCACTCCCACGAGCGCGGCGCATCTCGCCAGTATGCCAACCACATCGCTCAGAGTCGTTTTGCCGGCCAAGTCAATAATTTCGCGAGAATCTTGCACAATCCCGGGCGCGGGATCCGTGCCGATGATAACAACTTTCATTGCCCCGGCAACGGCATGCTTTGCAACGCGCGCGAAACCTGATTCACTCCATTCTTTCAGCCGACGGCGGCCCGATGTCCCTGGAGCGAGAGCAATAATCCTCTCGTCCGACCCAACGCCGTGTTCGTCTAGAATATGCCGCCCGGACTCCATCATCGCCTGCGAGGGGGTGAGCAGCCCTACGTAATCGCTTTTTGAAATCGGGCATCCGACGGCCCGAACAAGCCGCAGGTTGTTCTCCGTAGACGGCGGGTGCCGAAACTGCACCAGCTCCGTTAGCAGCCGGCCAAATGAGGTGTTGACAAACCCTACCCTCCTGGGAGCACGGCTCAGAAACGCGAGAATAGCGCACTCCGCGCTCTGTGAGAACAACACCGCAAGATCGAACTTCCCAGCCGCCAACCTGCGAGCAAGCTCGATCTTGCGCAGGTTCAAACCGCCGCTCCGCACCAGCACTTCGTTAACCAAATCAGTGCACTGCAGCAGATCCCTGACAGGCGGTCTCACCACGCTGGCGATATATGCATTTGGAAAGCTGTCTCGCAGACACTTGAGCGCAGGCAGCGAAAAAACCAGGTCTCCAATCTGGTTGAGATGAAAACAAACTATCCTCACAACCACTGACCTACAGCGCGCTCGACATCTTCCGCCGTGATCGCGCGCATGCAATCGATGTTCTTGCAGGTTGGATGCCTCTGGCACGGGCTGCACGGAAACTCCTTGGCAACCCAGACGAAATTGGGCTTGCGAAGAAAGCACCGCCACGTGCTGGCGCCAAACAGCCCGACCGTAGGCCTATCAAGCGCGACGGCCATATGCAGCAAACCCGTGTCGACCCCGATCACCGCGTCGCAGCGCTCCATAATCGCGCCTGCCTGCTTCAGGGTCGTGCGCCCGGCCGTGACGACGGGTGATGAACGGGCACCCTCGGCTATTCGCGACGCAAGTTCCCGGTCTGCACTCGAACCCAGCACCAGGCTGCGCGCCCCGCACCTGTCATAAAGCAGATCTGCAACCTGCGACCATCGCTCGCGGACCCAGTGTTTGTTGACCCAGGTAGTTGCAGGGCAAAACGCTACTGTTTTCGACCCCAGCAGCCCTTCGCTCTCGAAAATCTCAGCAGCGAACGCGCGGTCCGCATCCGACACGGGCATATACATCGCGGTATCTGTGGAAACTACGCCCAGGGTCCTCAGAATGTCAAGGTTCCTCTGTTGCGCATTGACCTCATTGCCGTCGGGGTCGTAGGTCTCTGTATAGAACCTCACGCTCCCTTCCGCGCCGTCGGCGAAACCGATTCGGCGCGCGGCCCCAGAGATCCGACTAACAACAGCGCTTCTCATGAGCCCCTGAAGATCGAGACACACGTCAAACCGGCGAGCGTGAAGCGTACGCCGCAGTCTTGCAAGGTTTCGCACGAACCAGGCTGCCCGACTTACGGCGCTATGCCCTCTTGTGCGTTCCCAGACGATCACCTCATCCAGATAGGGGTTCCCGAGCACGATATCGGCTGCCTTCTTCTCTACGACCCAGGCGACGTAGCTGTCGGGCAAGGCCATTCTCAGCGCCTTGGCTACCGGGGTGGCCATCAGCACATCACCAATCGCACTCAGCTTCACGATAAGTATGCGTTGAGGCGGATGCGCCGCCGCCGGAGCACGACCATTATCCATCGGCTGCGCGGGGATTGACTCAGGCGGCACAGGAGCGTCCCTCCCGACAATACTTCCAGCGATCGTGCAGCCACAGCCACTGCGACGGGTTCGAGCGAATTTCTCGCTCGATGGCCGCTGTGAGAAGCGACGTAATCTCCCGCACGTCCCGCTCCTCGTCGCCGGTAGGTTCGAACTCGATCGCCGGGTAGAACCTCAGCGTATAGCGGCCGTCCTCACGCTTCCTGGCGAACATCGGCACGATCGGCGCACCCGACCGCAGCGACAGCACCGCCGGGCCTGTCGCCGTCGCCGCCGGCCGGCCGAAGAAATCGACGGGGATGCCGTCAAAATCGTTCTGATCGGGCAGTATGCCCAGTATCTCGTTGTTCTTGAGCCGCCGAAATGCTCCGATAATCGGCTGGTCTTTGTCGAACACCTTATAGCCTGCGTTTTCTCGAATACGCGTGGCGATGCCCGTCATGCCGGGGTCGTCGCTGTCGCGAGCGATCACGTTGACTGGATAGCCCATTATAACTAGCTTGCGCGCTAGGAGCTCCCAGTTGCCGTAGTGGGCGGTTACGGCGATCACTCCCCTGCCCTTTCTGAGGGCATTATCCATATTCTCGGTCCCCTCGGTCTCCACAAGCGCATCGATCTCGGCTCTCGACAAAGACATCAGACGAAAGAACTGCAGCGCTTCCCGCGCAAAATGCCTGAACACTTCGCGCGCAACATCCTTTGCTTCGCGCTCGGTCTTGTCGGGAAATGCGGCACGGAGGTTTGAAAGCGCAATCCCGCGGTAGCGCCCGGATATCAGGTAGAACGCAGAACCCAGGAAGTTCCCGATCAGCCTGATTGACCACGGCCGCAGCAGTCCGCCGGTAAGTGAAAGCCACCAGAATGTCAGCCGTCCGACAAGCTTAATCAGCTTCTTGGCCGGTGGCAGACGCCTGGCTCGTTCCGTCAAGTACACTCGCGATGAGCTCTGCAAGTCGGAACTGCTCCTCGATTTCAAGTTCGACACCAAGAACATATAGCTGATCCAGAACGCTTCTGCATACGACGCGCGAATCTCCGGCCTCGATTTCCTCCGGGCCGTATTCGCCAGCCGATCCCGAGAGCTCATCGAGCCGAACGCGGTCTTTCTCCGTCGTGACGATCGCTTCGGCTTCCAGAACTTCGCGCCGTGAACCAATCAGCGCAAGGTCGGTTGTCGTGTATCGATAATGATCCGGAAACGGCAGCCGTTCGCAGACATCGGCGCCCAACGACTTCAGAATCTCGAAAAACGAGTCGGGCCTGCCAATGCCGCAGAACGCAAGCACCCGCCTGCCCCGAAGCCATTCAGGCGGCAATTCCGTTCCCCCAGGACCAACAAGACCGCGCGGACGACGTGCGCATCGCAAGATCAACGCTCCGGGAGCAAGCCGCGAAATCTCTGCCTCCAGCTTCTCAACCCGGTTGCTCTCCAGATCACGAGCGCCGTTCAGCAAGATCACCCTGGCCCGTCTCAGCCCAGTGCGCGGTTCACGCAGGTCGCCCATCGGCATCACAAACCCGCTTCCGAAAGGCCGCAGGGCGTCCATTACTACTATATCCAGGTCGCGGTGAAGTTGCCAGTATTGGAGGCCATCATCCAGCAATATCACGTCCGGCCTGAATTGCCGACACGCCAGATCGCCGCTCGCGCGCCTGTCTTTTCCGACGACAATCGGCACCCCTGGGAGTGCCCGAGCGAGCGCCGCAGGCTCGTCACCGCACTCCGACGCGGACGCAGTGATCGAGTTTCCATCCGATACCACGAGCGGACCACTTGCCGCCCCCCCGTGCCCGCGAGATAGAATGGCAACCCGCCTCCCCTGGCCGACCAACATCCGGGTTATAGCTTCTACAGCGGGGGTTTTGCCGGTCCCTCCGAAAGTGAGGTTCCCTACGCTCAAGACGGGCACCCCCAGCCGATGCTTTTTCCGAACACCGAGCGTGTAGGTACCAAAAAAGGCGGCAAGCCCTGTGCGGTAGGCAAGAGAAAACGGCCAGGCGATCCCGCGGATCAGCCAGGAAATGGCGCCACGCTCTTCGCCCAGTAGCACGCGCTCCAGATAACGCCGGCTCAAGGGGCATCCTATGCGGCTGGGCGAGTGAACGCATACAGTTTCCCTGAGTTTGTGCGCGGTCAAGGCTGCTTTCCTGAATAGCGCCGCGCGTAGATCCGGCCGTTTACCCGCCTAGCTGCCGCGATCATCTCCGGATACGGCGTGTCGGTTACGTCGACCAGGCCGATGTTATAGTTTTCGCCATCCCAAACCCGCCCTGTAAGCGGCTCGTCCACATACTGAAACCAATGGCAACCCACGAACGCCGGGCAGTCGATAACGCTTTCGACGTAGCGCGCGTAGCTCGCTGCTCTGTCCTTCTGATCCGCAGCGGGCACGAGACCCTGATGGAACATCCCGCGGTCCAGCGCGCCGAAGTGGAACTCGCCGATCATCAGCGGCTTACCCAGATCATTCTCGCCGGTCCACTCACCACAGTCGATCTCGCGGCGATAGATGTTGAAGCTCACGACGTCCGCCAAATCCGCCGCTGCTCGAATAGCTTGCTTGTGGCTCCAGGCGAACCTGCAGCCCAGATAGAGCTGGCGCGGAGCATGACGCCGCAAGGCGGCCCTGACTATTTCGAAATACCGGCGCGAGAAAGCATACACCCAGTCGTCGAGATCTTCCCGGCATAACGCGTTCGGCGAGTCGGGCGCGCGCAGCGAGTCCCAGCTTTCCGCCTTGATCCGCCAAGCTGAATTCAGCGCTTCTAGGCTCCCATACTTCTGTTTGAGGCGCCTTATCAGCTCGATTCTGCAAGGCTGATCGGGGGGACTTGCCAGAGGGCCGCGCTCGACAGCATCCCAGGCCAGCTCGTTATCCACGAAATAGCCGATACAGAACCTGTTGGAAGCAAATTTGTCGGCAACCATGGCCACCCCGGCTTCAGCAGCTTCGGCGAATTTCGGATCGAACACATCGGGCATTTTCGACCAGTAACCGCCGCCGCCCTCGATGCGCCGGAAATCACCCGCAATGTGTATGGTAGCCGTAAAGGGTAGGCAGTTGCCCTCGAGCACATCTTGCTGAGACCAGTTCCCGATGGTATTAAACCC
>JBMFPI010000073.1:0-12047 GCA_049969195.1 Armatimonadota bacterium | reverse complement strand
CGTCCTGGCTAACGGCCTGGAAGTGCGAGAAGTCGAACCGCAGGCGGTCGGGTTCGACCAGCGACCCGGACTGCAACGCATGCTCACCCAGAACGCCCCGGAGAGCGGCGTGGAGCAGGTGGGTTGCGGTGTGCGCTCTCGCGACAGCCATTCGCCGCGCGCAATCCACCTCGGCCCTCACGCGGTCGCCGACTGAGATACTGCCCGATACCACCTTTGCCTTGTGGAAAAAGAAATGAGATGCCTTGACCGTGTCAGTGACGGCAAGAACGAAAGGAGACTCCTGGCCCTGTTCGGAATGACCCGGCGCTGACTTGATAGTCCCTGTGTCCCCGACCTGGCCGCCGGACTCCGCGTAGAAGGGCGTTTGATCCAGCACAACTTCGACCTCGTCGCCTTCGGATGCGCCGACTACGAGATCGTTGCCTCTGACTATCGCGACCACGGTTGCATCGGATTCCGTCTGTTCATAACCCACGAACCTGGTCGGCTCGGCATTCTTCTCGAGCTCCAGAAGCGCCGACCCTTCGCCGACCGTCATGACGGCTCCGAACTCGCTGGCGGCCTTGGCTCGCTCACGCTGCTCCGCCATTGCGGCTTCGAAGCCCTCGAGATCGACCTCGATGCCCTGCTCGGCCGCTATCTCGCGCGTGATCTCCAGAGGAAAGCCGTAAGTGTCGTGGAGGGTGAAAGCAGCTTCGCCGTCGAGCTTTTTCTCCGGGGATGACAGGGCAAGCCTGATCTGATTTTCGAGCCGCTGCAGCCCTGCATCGAGGGTGCGACGGAACTTTTCCTCCTCCGCCGCGATTACTCTCTCGATGTATGTCCGGCGGTCAACGATCTCCTGATAAACTCCGCCCATCAGCTCGATCACGACCGGCGCAAGCGGCGCAAGAAAGTCCTTCTCCAGGCCGATCCTGCGCCCTTTCACAACCGAGTTCCTTATGATGCGCCGCAGGACGGAGCCCCGGCCTGTGTTTGAGGGCATAACGCCGTCGGCGATCACGAACACGGCGCTCCTTATGTGGTCGGCGATCACCCGGATCGCACGATCAGTGTCCTCATCGGCTCCATATCTGGCGCCGGAAAGCGATTCGATCTTCTGAACGATGGGAAGAAAGAGGTCGGTCTCGTAGTCAGTCGGTGTACCCTGAAGGACCGCAATCGTTCGCTCGAGGCCCATTCCGGTGTCGATATTCCTGGTGGGCAGCGGCTTGAGCGTTCCGTCCTCGAGCCGGTCGAACTGCTGAAAGACCAGGTTCCATATCTCCACGAAACGGTTCCCGTCGTGCGCGAGCGACCACGTCGGATCCTCGGGCGGGCCGAGTTCGGGGGTCACGTCGAGGAATATCTCGTTGCAAGGCCCACACGGGCCGTTCGGGCCTTTGGAAGGCGCATTGGCAGGCCAGTAGTTCTTGTCTTCCCCAAGTCGGACGATCTTGTGCTTCGGAAACCCGATCTCACGGAGCCAGATTTCTTCAGCCTCGTCATCGTCCAGGTAGACACTGGTCCACAGGTGGTCCGGATTGAGCTTGAGGACCTCGGTCAAGAACTCCCAGGCCCATATGATCGACTCGCGTTTGAAGTAGTCCCCGAAGCTGAAGTTGCCGAGCATTTCGAAGAAGGTATGGTGCACGGCGTCGCCGACTTCGTCGATGTCGTCCGTCCGGAGGCACTTCTGCGAGGTAACGATCCGTGGCGCAGGCGGCACTCGGTCCCCGACGAAATACGGCTTGAACTGCACCATCCCCGCCGACGTGTAAAGCAGCGACGGGTCATTCGGGACAAGCGAGTCGCTCGGATAGATTAGATGCCCCTTTGACTCGAAGAACTTCAAGTATGCGGTTCGGAGTTCGGAACTTGTCATCAGGATTCTGCCGCGGTTCTTTACTCAGGCTGTTGCGACAGGCGCGTCTCGGGCGGTTGTGCCGCGTGGCCGACGAGTGTCGAACAGGTGAAAGCCCCGGGTTCGCGTTCTACCGCAGCAACCTCCAGCTAACCGGAATGCATCGCGATCCCCACTGGCTACGCGGACCTTTCCGCCTCGCGGATAAACGCCTCGATAGTTGCCAGGTCCTTGATGCCCGCGGTGCAGCCCATGGCCGTCACGCAAAACGCCCCGACCGCGTTGGCGAACTTGCCGGTGCGCTCCATATCCCAGCCCTTGACCACACCCGTCAGGAACCCGGCAGCGAATGCGTCCCCCGCGCCCGTTGCATCGACGACATCCACCTTGTATATCGGCAGCCGTATTTCGACGTCTCTGCTCTTGATGTAGCAGCCCTCGCTGCCCATCTTGAGCGCGACGACCTTTACCCCCTTATCGAGGAAAACCTGGGCCACCTCTGCAGGCTCGTGCTTGCCCGCGCACATTCGGGCCTCTTCAATCGAGGGCACGAAGTAGTCCAAATAGGGCAGGCAAGGTTCGAGGAGCTTCATCCAGTTGCCCCGAGAATCCCAGGCCGTGTCCAGGCTGGTGGCAATACCCATCTCCCTCGCCTTCTTGAGCACGCGCGCGGTCGGCTCGCCGTCGAACGCCGGCATCAGGAACGTGCCGGCGACGTGCAGTATCTTCGACGATTTGATCAGGTCGAAGTTAACGTCGTCCTCGGTGAGCGTGGCGTTTGCGCCCAAATAGTGTATGAAGCTGCGCTCGCCGTCCCCGTGGACCATGACCATCGTCGCGGAGGTTTTCGCCACTTTGTCGCGCACAATCCCGGAACAGTCAGCCCCCCACCTGCCGAGTTCCTTGATCATGAAATCGCCGAAACCGTCATCACCGACCTTGCCCATAATCGCCGTGTCAACCCCGATTTTAGCGAGGTCCGTGCCGGTGTTCGAGGCGCACCCGCCGGTATGCAGCTCCATCGTGTCAACAAGGGTGAGCTTCCCTCGCTCCGGCACCTGATCGACCGGCTTGCCCACTACGTCAGCAACCAGAATACCCAAGCAAGTTACTTCCGCCATTACCGCCTACCGCCTGTTTACAACAGTGTCAATTCAGTCTTGTTTGAGAACAACCGCCCTGCCGATTGGCCCCGAACTCACTTCAGGGCCGGTTCTTGTCGAGGAGACATCCAGACAAGCTCAACTCCGCCCGACCCCCGTAGAAACGAAGCGTTCTCATTGCCGCTGTGGAGTGTCGACCGTTGAACCTCCAAGGTATTGCGACGGGCCCGTTTTTTGCGATTCTCCCGAAAGCTCGAAGAGCGTCGAATCGCCGAAACTGATGCGTTTGCGATCTCTCCGGAAACTGATGCGTTTGCGATCTGTCCGGACGAGCTCGCTGAACCTCGAATGCCAACTCGCTCGGGGCGCCCGTGCAACACAAGACGTCCAGCGCCTACTTCGGCCAGCCCGCGTCCTCGATCACGTCCGGTTCTTCCTCGACAATCCCGTATCTTACGAAAAGCTCCCGCAGAGCGTGAGTGAGCACGAACGCAGCGGCCCCGAGATAGAAAACCGCCGTTCCTATGAAAGCTGGAACGGCGCAGATTATCGCGAGTGTGATTATAACAACAAACAACCCCACTGTAAAGCCCGGGTTGTCTATTGTCAGCAACATCGACTTTCGCACAATCACGAACGGCCTGGGTCCGGACTCCATTCCAAGCTGCGCCGGCAAAAGCGGCAAATGATACATGACCATCATCGCCCAAACAAGCGCGGCATATCCGCAGGCAACCCCCAGGATCGGAAACACGCGACTGCCCCTTGCCGCCAGGAAGAACACCATATCGCCCAGCAGGACGATCATCACCGCCACATCCAGCACGAACAGCTTCAGAGCCGGCCACGCAAGCATCTTGATCCCAGCCCACGTGTCGGCGGCTGCCGGATGCTCGTGATAGACCGACCTGTTGGCGTAGTAGAACACCCCGGCTGCGACCAACCAGGCCCCGAGGGCTGCCGGCACGAACAAGATCACCCCGCCCATCCCCGGTCGAGCAGTCCTTAGAACCGCAACCGCCCCGGTAAAGAGCGCCGAGGTAGCCACGAACGCACTGAAGGACGCAAAGACTACGTATCCGAGGTTGTCGTAGACGGCCTGGAACCCCCGGCGGATCGCCTTTGTCAGGGAAGCCCGGGGCCTCGGCTCAGCGTGATCGCTATCCACGCGGATATTATAGCGCGGCCTGGAATGGCACAGGGAGGCGATGCTGCCAGCACACCGTTTCAGATCGACCACCAACGTCTGCAGGACGCAAACGGCAAGCCCGTGGTTCCCGTGTGCGAACCAGCGCACTTCGGACGATCAAAGCTGAGGCCGGTGTGGTCCTTCGTGTGGGTCGGAGCCAGCCGTTGCAGCAGGATATGAGGCCGAGCCCCGATGCGTCTGACGCTCACCCCGGCCCTCTCCCGTAAAGGGACCGGGTTTGCTTTCCATCGCATTAACCCGACCAGACGGAGGATTGCTGAGGGCACAAGAAAAAATGATAGTATGATACTATGTGGCTCGAAACCGTCTCGCGTGGGCGCCTGATGCCGGCTTCCAGCCCCACTGGTCCTCAGTGAAGGCTCGTAGCGGTTATCGGGCACGGACTCTGCCGGATACGCGTGCGGAAGTAACTTTCGATATGGAGGATTCGTAATGGCCGTGAGACACATCTCGTTAGTACTTGTCGGAATTACCCTGTGTTGCTGTGCGTGCACACCCGGATGCGGGGCAATTACCCCGGTGTCCCCCGACGAAGCGCAGGCGTGGGTCCGGTATCTGGTGCCGCTGCCGAAATCGGTCGAGATTACCGGCAAGGTCATCATCAAGGCATCGGATATCTCAATTGCAGTGCCGGCCCAGGCCGACAAAGTTGTCCAGCAGGCTGTCAAGGAGCTGAGACAGGCGATCGGCCAGTCGAACGCGGCCGCGTCTGGAGCGTTCAGGATCGAGCTGGTCCTGGGAGGACCCGACGCGGATAAGCTCCGGTCGCTCAAGAACTCGGATCAGGCTTACTCGATAACCCCGTCGGCGGAAGGCAAGGGCCTGCGACTAGCGGCGCTCACATCGCGGGGGCTGTACTACGCCTCAAAGACGCTTCAGCAGCTCATACGCGCCCGCTCGAGCGGGGGCAAAGTGGAGATGCCCATCGTCAGGGTCACCGACTGGCCGGACCTGGAGGACCGGGGGTTGTGGGGCGGCGACAGCGGGATGAACGTGGAGTGGCTTGCAGAGCGCAAGATGAACGTGATTGAGAACATATCTACGCGCTCAGTAGACGGGAAGGGCCGGGGATCGTCCGGGCCCAAGCCATTCTGGAAGGACGCGCTTCTCGAGGGACCGATCCGCGGCATCAACTGCATCCCCGCCGTGCTGCATCTGGAACAGGTCGCAGGCCCTTACGGCGAAGGCGGATTGACCCTGTTCGACATCTACCCCAACCTGAAGGCGAAAGACAGCGAGGGAGGCGCAATCTGCTACTCTCAGCCACAGTTTGTAGACGTGCTTGCGGACTGGATTGTCGATCTCAAGAAGCTGCCCAACGTGACGGACGTGAGCGTGTGGCTGGCGGAGAACCTCCACGGCAAGGGCGGCTGCAAGTGCGACCAGTGCAAGAAGACCGACCGGACCGTTCTGGAGTTCCGCACTATCCTGGCCGCGTGGAAGAAGGCTCAGGAGCGTCTCGGCACCAGGTTCGGCCTCCGAATCCTCACAAGTGAGGAAACCCGGCCCAGCAACAAACTGCTGTTCAAAGAGGTCCCGCAGGGGGTCAAGGCCTGGTATTACGACAGCCTGCTTACGTATACAACCGGCAAGGAACCTATGATAACCGGCGACGTGCTCGACTTCATAAAGGCCGGGGGCTGGGTCGGGCCGGTGCCGAATTTGTCGGCTTTTGTCAGGCTGGTGCATCCGTTTATATGCCCTGAGTTCTCTCACTACAGGATGAATGAATACGTAGACAAGGGATGCAGGGGTCTGCTGGGCTACGCGTGCATGGGCCTGAAGAACAGTCGGTTCATCGTAGAGGGCGCGGCGGAGTGGTCCTGGAACGCGAAGGGCCGCAGTCCACGCGAGTTTGCGCTGTCCTGGGCTGTCAGAAACGGGCTCAAGGATCCCGAAAAGTTCGCACAGTGGACTGACCTGCACGGACCGGTTGCCTGGGACGTATACGGCTCGGATTTCCCCTATTCCGAGAAACGCAACATACCCGGGCCTCTCGCTAAGAACATCCGCGAGGGGACGTTGCCGCCTCTGGGTTTCACTAATGGGCCATTCCGCGGCCCGTGGGGCCAGATCAAGAGCATCGAGCAGTTCGACCGCGACGTCGCGAACGAACATAAAGCTCTTGAGATCGCCAGGGAGATGGGGGTTGACGAGTTCATCTATGAAAGCCTGGTCGTAGACGGCTATATTCGGGCACTGCGCTACGCGTACGACCTCGGTAAACTCGTCAAGAACGGCACCGTGGCTCCCGATAAGAAGGCGGCCGCGGGGAAGCTTCTGACACGGTGCATCGATGCCCTGCGCCAGTCGGTCGAAGCGTTGCCCAAATGGCTCCAATCGATCAGCGGGGAAGAACCCGGGGAAGTGCTGTCCGTGCAAGAGGTCAAGAGCTCGATCGAGAAGCTCGAACAGCTCGGCAAGGATCTTGGATTGCAGGTCAGGTAGCGCCCGCGCCCGGCTGATGCGGTAGGTGCGTACTCCGGGATTCTTACGCTGGGTCCGGGAGCGTCGAGTGGCCGAAAAAGCCGGTTTTGCGTTCTGTCGCAAGAAGCTCGGTAACAAAGCCGGGCTCTTGCGCATCTTATGCTCACCCCGACCCTCTCCCGTCGAGGGAGAGGGAGTTCTATGCTGCGGGAATTGTGTCGTGCTGAACTCGTCTCAGCATCCGGGCGACGAAGGGATTGATCCTGAATCGAGTCCAGGGTGGCGGGGTCCTAGGCGTTTGCGCCCGCCATACTAAACTGATACCTCCTCCATATGTTCGTTGACAGGCGCTGGGCTGCTTCGGTATCATAGGGGGCGCGGGGCGAAGTCTGATCACTGTCAGGGGTGGCACTGGTTGCCCACTATCGATATTGATGGCGAGCAGTTTGATTATACCGACACGGGCAACGGGGTTGCGGTTGTTTTTCTTGCGGGCCTTTGCGGGTCGAAAGACTGGTTCTGCTATCAATCGGCCGGGCTTGGCGACCGGTTTCGAGTCATTGCCACGTGCCTGCGTCCCGCAGGAAACACCGCCTACACCCTGGATTCCCTTGTCCGCGATGTCGCTCGTTTTCTTGAAAGGCTCCGGGTCCACAACGCCGTCATTGCCGGGCATTCGTTGGGCGGAATGGTCGCGTTAAGCTTCGCACTTGCGTACGCGGACCGGTGCCTGGCGGTTGTTCTCTCATCGACGGCCCCTACCTACGGGTCTGTATCGGAAGATCAGCTCGTGTCGGACTTGATGGTGGGCAAGCTGCGTCCGGGCGGCTTCTTGGCGAGGTTGGGCCGAAGACTTTTCGGATCAGACCGACCAAAGGAGGACCTTTCGGACCCGCTGGCCTACCTCGCAAGCCACAACGGTGGCATTGATCGCGCAACGCTTCAGGCGCGATTGAGGCTGATGCGGGAGACTGATCTGACCGAGCGGCTGGGAGAGGTCAGTCTTCCGGTCCTGATTGTGGCCGGGGCTCAGGAGCAGCCCTACGCACTAGCCGGCTCACAGGCGCTCGATCAGGGACTGCCGGATTCGTCACTTGAGATAATCGAGGGCGCCGATCAGTTTCACTTCTTTTTCGCCCACGACCAGTTCAACGAAGCCGTGGCCGACTTTCTACTGCACAAGGTCACCCGACCGTGATCGACACGCACGCACACCTCAACGACCCAAAGTTTGCGTCAGATCTGGATGAGGTCGTTTCGCGAGCGAAAGTTGCAGGGGTTGATCGAATCGTTGTTTGCGGATACGATCTGCCGTCAAGCCGGAACGCGGTCGAGATCGCTTCGCGGTTCGACGGCGTGTTCGCCACAGTAGGCGTTCATCCGCATGACGCGAAGACGCTCAGCCGCGCCGGATTGGAGGAACTGAGGGAACTTGCGCGGGCGCCGAAAGTCATAGCAATAGGCGAGACGGGGCTCGACTTTCATTACGACTTCAGCCCGCGCGACATGCAGATCGAAGCATTCGCGGCGCAGGTCGAGCTGGCTCAAGAGATCGGACTGCCCATCGTCGTTCACAGCCGGGAATCGAGCGAAGAGACGTTCGAGGTCGTCGCGTCGGCGTCGCCCGCGGCGGGATGCGTGTTTCACTGTTTTTCGGGGGATGAAGATTTTGCTCGGCGGGTAGTCGAGAGTGGTTTCTACATCGGGATCGACGGCCCGATTACGTTTCAAACGCGCTCGCGAAACGGAGGCGACATGGGACCTGCAGCATCCGCTCCCCGGCAAGGAGGCAAGCTGCGGCGAGTGGTGGAGACGACCCCGCTTGACCACTTGGTGTTGGAAACTGATTGCCCATACCTGGCACCGGTCCCGCATCGCGGGAAACGCAACGAGCCGGCATATCTGGTTTACGTGGCCGAGGAGGTCGCGCGGATCAAGGGGATCTGTGTCGAGGAACTCGACCGGGTGACGTCCGAAAACGCGCGTAGGCTGTTTGACCGGCTTGACTAGGCGCAGCGGCTCGTCTCGCCGCAGACCGACGCGTATACACGCGGCTGCCGCAATTGTGAGCGTATAGAGGTTGTCGCGATAGGCGCGTATTCGGCGATCTTCCGCGTGGCTTAGGAACGTCGAATCGCGGAAAACGCCGGACTTGCGTTCCGTCGCAACGACCCGTCAGAAAGCCGGGGGCGGAGACCTGCAGCCGCACCCCGGGAGGCACGTATGCTGAAAGACATTCACGGTCGTCTACGCCCTCTGGGCATAGCGGATATCATTGACGAGACCGTAGAGCTGTACCGGTCCAACTTCGTCTTGCTCGTCGGGGTCTCGGCGGTGCTCAACGTCCCCCTGGTAGTGCTGATCGGGCTTCTGGGCGGCTCGACCGGTGTGGGCGGTCTGGGCGGGTCATTAGTCAGTGTCGTCGCAGCTTTTGTAGTCGGTTCGGCCGTAACCGGCGCTCTGACGTTTGCCGTCTCCGAAAGATATGTCGACAGGCCTGTGTCGGTAGGAGAGGCCTATCGAAGAGTGCTCAGGCAGTCGGTTTTCTTTCCGTTTCTCGGAGCCATAGCGCTGAAGAGCCTGGTCGTGTTCGCTCCGATGGGCGCGGCTGCCGCTGTCGGCTTCGGCGCAGCCGGCGCAGCGGCAATTAATGGATCATGGTCCGCCTTCGCGCTCGCAGCGGCCGGAATGGTCGGTGCGATGGGGTTGGCTCTAGCCTGGGCGGCCTACTTCGGAGTCAGGCTTCTGCTCGTGGAGCCGGCGGTGATTCTGGAGCGGGTTGGCGCCGTTGGCGCTATGTCGAGAAGCTGGAAGCTGATGGCCGGGAGTTGGTGGAAAGGCTTCGGGCTTTTCTTGATCGTAACGATGGTAACCGGCTTCGTCGCAGCTGCGCTCACAGGCCCGACTACTTTTACAATAATGAGCAAGAACTTCGCGAAAGAGCCGGTAAGCCGGGCGCTGATTGCCCTCGATACGATCATCAGCGCAATCGTGCAAACGCTGGTGGCCCCGTGGCCCTCGATAGCATGGATTCTGCTGTATTACGACGTACGGATCCGCAAGGAAGGCTTCGATCTGGAACTGCTGGCACGCGAGCTCGAGGAGAAATCGCGTGCGTTCCGTGCCGAGGGGGCCCTGTCTCTTCCCCAGGAGAGGCCCTCAGAGAATGCAAACCGGGATGAGCAACCTGGTGCCTGAGCAGATCGCGATGCAGGAACGTGTTCGCCGTGAGCTGGCGGACATACTTGCGCGGCCGGAGTATAACCGCAGCTACGAGACGCATCCTGTCGATCGCGCCTGGCGCTGGCTCCTGGATAGCTTGGCAGCGCTGGCCGAGCGGCTGGCGAGGTTGTTTGGGTTCAGCATGGAAGGCACCGGACGCGTGTTTTCGATAATCTTTGCCTGCCTTGTGGTTTTCGCCTTCGCGGCACTGATGGCGCTGCTGATCGCAAGACTACGGCGAGGCGCCGGGCCGCAGGAATACGAACAGGAATCCGTCTCCGGTGGACAGTATCGGCTCCCATCGCCAGGGCCGCTGATCAAACAGGCCCAAGAGTCAGCCCAGAAGGGCGACTACCGTGGCGCGTTCAGGTGGGCTTATCTTGCAACGTTCTCCCGGCTTGATGAAGCAGGCGCGGTTCGTATGGATCGCAGTCGCACGAACTGGGAGTATCTGCGGGAGCTCGCGGGACGCGGTGGGGAGCGAATCAGCCGAACGCTCGAACCGCCCACGATGGATTTCGACCGTAAGATCTACGGCGGCGAACCGTGCACTATCGACGATTACCGAAAAGCGCTGGCCGCTTATCAAGCTGTATCGGACGAGGTTGCAAGGTGAGGCGGAGGTCGGACGCCTGGATACTCGGCTTGCTTGTCGTGCTGCTTTTGGCGGGCAGTTACTTCGCGGCCGGGCCGCGCTCGGGGAAGGAGAACAAAGACAGCACTACGTGGAACCCCGACCCGAACGGCGTCAAGGCGTTCTACACACTCCTCGGCGAGCGGCTGGGGTATAAGGTCGCGCAACTACGGAGGCCGTATGATCAGATCCCACCCGCTGCGCGGCTGCTGATTGTCGTTCAGCCGGCTTCCGCTCCGCGCCCAGTCACAAGAAGCAACATCCTGCCCTGGTCCAACCGACCGGAGCACATAAGCGCCGAAGAGGCCGACGCACTGATGAAATGGGTGCGCGGCGGAGGCGTTGTAATGTTTTTCGCGGACCGACTCCGCGGAATTCCCACTAAATTCCGGTCCACCGGGCGCGTCGGAAGGGGCGCAGTCTATGCGTTCAGCTCGCGTCGGCCCATCACCAACCGCGGTATGCGCGATTACCGCAACGCGGTGGCCATTCTGCGCATCGTGGACCGACACGTAACTAAGGACGGCCTGATCATCTTCGACGAGTACCACCATGGGTTCGCCGAGTCGAGGCCGCTCGCCAGTTATGTGAGCCGGCAAGTGTGGACTGCGCTCGGGATGATTTTTGTGGCCGGACTGGTGCTCTGCCACACATACGGCAAGCGCTTCGGAGCGGTGCGCAGTCTCCCGACGCGAAGCACGGCGCGGCCCGGAGTTGAGTTCGTCCAGGCTCTTGCAAGGCTCTATCAGCGGGCAGGAGCAACGGATCTTGCCGCAGATATTCTTTGTGGCGTCCGGCCGGACGGCACGACCCATCAGGCCGAGGTTCGGACAAAGTGTCGTCGCGGGTCAGAGAGCTCGGGACAGGTTCTGACCCCGCCGGAACTCGTGGCTATAGCGAATCGAGTGCACGAGCTTGAGGCGAAAGGCGAGATCGTGTCCAGGTCCTGAGAAGCAGATCACTGGAACACAGGTCAGATGCGGGCGTTGGGCTCACTCCACAGGGGCGCGGAGCGGGTTCGTCCTGCCACAAAAAGTACGAGGCTGTTGCGCTAAAGACATTTTCGGCGATTTGGACTGTTCAGTCCCGCGGGAATCAAGTCATGCTGCACTTGTTTCAGCATCCAGGCTCTACGGAGATCGATCCTGAATCAAGTTCAGGATGACGCGGTCCGTGGCGTCTGGGCCCGCTGGCGTTTGCACCTGTTAGACTGAACTGTTACCGGCGAACCCCCGATAAGGTGGGGAACGTCGAGTCGCCGAAAGCGGTGATTTTGCATTCTATCGCGACCACTTCATTATTACAGGTTGCTCTAACAACGCAATGCGGCCGCATGGGAAGTGGCGTTTCGCTCCCGCGGGATGTGTCGGGCAGTCGAACGGTGAATAATCTCAAGAAACGACGAAGAACAGTATGAGAGGGCACTAAATTGGAAGAATCGACGGTTGATGTGTCGGTCGTCGCGGATCGCATTGCGGCTGTGAGATCGGAAGTGGCGAAGGCGGTAGTGGGACAACGTGAGGTGATCGACCAGGTCCTGATCGCACTGCTCTGTGAGGGCCACGTGCTGCTGGAGGGCGTGCCGGGGATCGCGAAGACGCTGAT
>JBMFPI010000072.1:0-12125 GCA_049969195.1 Armatimonadota bacterium | reverse complement strand
GGAGATCAACCGTCGGCTGACGAGCTTCCTGACAGACCTGCACTTTGCTCCAACGGAGCGAGCCAGACAGGCCTTGATCGCTGAGGGCGTGCGCGACGAGAGGATCTTCGTGACGGGCAATACCGTGATCGACGCGCTTCTGATGGTGGCCGCGACGGAGTACGAGTTCGACGACAAAAGAATCAAATTAGCGCTGGCAAGTGACCGCATGATCTTGGTGACCGCGCATCGCCGCGAGAACTGGGGAGAACCGATGCGCGGGATATGTGAAGGCGTCAGGAGGATTGTGTCGGCCCACCCGGATCTGAGCGTCGTCTTTCCCGTTCACAAGAATCCGATCGTGCGGGAGGTCGTGTTTCCCGCGCTAGAGAACACTGATCGGGTAACGCTCGTTGAACCGCCGGAGTATGTGCCGTTCGTTCATCTGATGAAGTCGGCCTATCTGATCCTTACCGACTCGGGTGGCGTGCAGGAGGAGGCGCCTTCACTCGGGAAACCCGTGCTTGTGCTGCGCAAGACGACCGAACGGCCCGAAGGTGTCGAGGCAGGTAATGCAAAACTCGTCGGGACAGACCCGGAAGTGATAGCGCGAGAGGTTGACAGGTTGCTCGAGGACCGTCGCGCCTATGAGGCTATGGCACGCGTGGCGAACCCGTATGGCGACGGCCGCGCGGCCCAGAGAATCTGGCAGACCATCCGCGGCATTGAGCTATGAGAGAGTCTTCTGAGGAAAAGGCCAGGCTGATTTGCACGGTGGGCTGGCGACTTGTGGTGCGTATTACGCTGCTCGTCGCGGGCGCCTACCTTGTGGTTCGGTGGGGTCCGTATGTCCTGCTTCGGCTCAGCTCCATCTTCGTATCGGTTGTGGCGTCGGTCGTGTTGATGTACGCCCTGATGCCGACGGTAGATTGGCTTGCAAGGCACCGATTCGGCCGAATCAAGATGCGCGCGAGGACGCAGAGGCTGGTTGCTACGATCCTGGTGTTCGCGGCGTTTCTGGGGCTGGTCGCGTTGTGCATCTTTCTTTTCATAACGCCCATACAGCAGGAGCTGCAGCAGTTTTCGAGCAAGATAGGCGAGTACGCGGACCAGCTTGCGGACCTGTTTCGTTCGATCTCCGACTGGTATAGGACACAGGTCCCGGCAGGGGTCAAGGCCCTGATCGGTAGACTGGACTACTCGCGGCTGATGACCGGGCTAACCGAGTCAGTGCAGCGTTTGCTGAAGCTGGTTACTTCCTCCGTGGAGTATGCGCTCGAGCTGGTGCTCATACCCGTGCTGGCGTTCTATTTCCTGCTCGACTACAAGAGCCTGACCCACGAGCTTTACTCGCTGGTTCCTGCAGGCAAACGAAAATCCGCCATGAAGATCGGGCGCAGCATCGGCGAGATCCTGCAGAGCTACGTGTTCGGACAGCTCATTTTGTGCGTTATAGCCGGCCTGGCGACTGGGCTCTTTCTGACGATTATGAACATGCCTTACGTCGTGGTTCTGGCGCTATTTGCGGGGATCACACGTGCGATCCCGATCATCGGACCCGTGCTGAGCGGGGTGCCCATAGTTTTGGTCGGGCTTATCTACTCGCGGGGGCACATCGCGTTGCCGCTATACCTGCTGGCTTTTGTGGTAGTGATGCACTTTGCCGAGAGCAAGTTTGTGCTGCCCAAGCTGATCGGGCATCGATTGCACCTGCATCCAGCTACCGTGATCGTAGTGCTGCTGATCGGGGCTGAGTTCCTGGGAATTGTCGGGATGTTCCTGGCGGCGCCTGTGGCGGCTATAGTGCGAGAGCTGATCCGATTCTACTACATAAGACCGCAAGAGGTGCACTCACGCTTATGATCACTCACGCAGTCGTTCTGGGGATCATCCAGGGGCTAACGGAGTTCATCCCCGTCTCAAGCTCGGCGCATCTTCTGGTTTTTCCGCACTTGCTGCGGTGGCCGGATATGGGTTTGGCATTCGATGTAGCCTGTCATTGGGGAACGCTCGCGGCGCTAATCGTATACTTCCGGAATGATTGGGCCGTGATCCTGCGGTCTTTTGCGACGGGCAAGGCGGTCCAGGACAACGCGTCTCAAACCGCGGCTGAGTCGGGCGTGGGTGGCGGCATTCTAGTGCCGATAATCGTCGCCTGCGTGCCTGCGGCGGTTGCGGGGCTGTTCCTGAACGACAAGATCGAGGCGCTCAGGACGTGGCCTGGGCTTGTGCAGACGATCGCCGGCGTGCTGATCGGAATCGGGCTAGTGATGCGCCTGGCCGAGTATGTCGGCAAGAAACGGCGCGGAATCGGCGAGATGAACTGGATCGACTACATAGTGATCGGCATTGCACAGGCTCTGGCGTTGTTTCCGGGCGTCTCGCGCTCGGGAATAACGATCTCGGCCGGCCTTTTTCGTAACCTGGACCGCGCAGCCGCCGCGCGGTTCAGCTTCCTGCTATCGACGCCGATTATTCTCGGGGCGGGCTTGCTCGAGTTGGCGAAGCTTCTGACCAGAGGTTTTGCCCGCGACCAGGCGAGTCTTTTCGCCGTGGGCCTTGTGACCTCGGCCATCTCCGGATACTTGGCAATCCGGTTCCTGATGAGTTATCTGGCAAGAAAGCCGCTGGACGTGTTCGTCACGTATCGTATCTGCTTTGCGGTGTTCCTGTTGCTTGCCAGTCAGTAAGCTCGCGCACCGGCTCCCTCTACTGTATCCGCAATGGCCGGGTGATGAATCTGCGGTAGTTTTCTGAGGCCGTTGCGACAGGTGCATCTTTGGCGATTCTTCCGCTCAGTCAAGGAACGTTGAATCGCCGATAACGCCGGGTTTGCGTTTCCCCGCATCGGTCCATTGTCTCGAGGCGCGGGTGCTTTTGCGAATTGTCTCGGTTGTCTGTCGGCCGTGCACCTCGTGGTTACTTAGCCCCCGAGACCCGTACAAGTGCCAGGAACGGGCGATTACGCTCCGTCGTATATTAAGCAGAGGCGGCTATGGGGTATATACACTATGGGTGTGATCGGAAAACGAAGGGCCTCGGCAACTGCCGGGCAGGCTGTAACATAGACCGAGGCGACCGGACGGATCCCGGCGGAGACTCACGCACTGAAGGGCAGAGAAAGAGGCAATAGAGATGCGTTGCAGATGCGGGAACGAGATAAAACACGTACCTGAGCATTTGCGTGACCTGGCAAAATGGGTGTGCCAGAAGTGCATGAACACAGCCCCGCGAGGGCCTGCGGGCCTCGATCAGGAAGCGGCCCGAACGATAGTCCTTTCCCAAGGGCGGAAAGAGAAAGCGGCCTAGACCGGCGGCTTCGTAGCGTCCGGGGCCCGTCTGATTCTCAGGCGGGCCCCTTGCGTGTACGGCGTTCGTTGAAGCGCGCCGTCCATTGGAGTGCGCCGTGATCCGGCGCTTTCGGATTGCTGCGTGAGCCGCAGCTTTCGGAACCCGCCGTGCCCCGGCGCTTTTCCGGCCTGAAAGCCTTCACAATCCGTGTTTAGGGGGGCGAAAGTAGTACGTATATTTAAGCGCCTAACCGCTTGACTTCCGCTGAGTTTAGGGGTATAAAGGAACCGATCATTGGTACGGGATCTGTTGGCTATGACAAGCGGAAGGAGGGTGACCATGAAGGCTGTAGGGTTCCACAGTGCCTGGGTGTTGGCGTTGATGATCGCCCAGTTGTTCGTCGCGCCCGGAGCCCGGAGCGCCGCTCTGCTGTCGCCGGAAGAGATGAGGCAGTTGGACGGCGGTGCGCCTGGTAGATGCGCAGTAACCACGACGTCGTGCGACCACCCCAGATGTTTCATACTCAACCACGGGTGCAAGCGTTGCGAAACCCCGACCCAGACCGCCCAAACCTTCTGCGTATGGTTCAACGTCCGCGGCATCTGCAACGACCAGCCCCAAAACATTGTCGGCTGCGGGCCCAAACGCCGGGGAGAAAAGTGCCAGGACGTGCCGCCCTACGGTCGGGTGTGCTGGGGGGGTATCTCAAGCGCCTACCCGTGCGACATCAAGAAGGCCGAAGAGGGGTATACGGAATGCCCCTAATGAGCTGCAGAAAGGAGTACCCACAATGTCCAGGACAGCACACATGTCGCTGCGTTTGCTCGCCGTGCTTGTTGGCACCAGTACCGTTGCGGCGTGGGGATCCCAAGCCACTCCAGACTTCTTGGCGGCCGCTCTTGGCTATCAGGAGAGTGTTCCCATAGATGTGAGGTACAAGTTGGGCGAGAACGGCAAGGACTTCATGGAGGTGCACTATGTCAGGACGTCTGAGTTCATGAGGCGTGAAGACAGAGAACTTGCCGGCGAGGTGGTTATCCAGTCCTACTACGACAGAGCCACAGACGACTTTCGCTCCCTCAAGACGGGCCGTGGCTCGAAGGAGGGCGTTGGTTTCGTGAGTCTGGGTACCTTCGACCAGCTCTCCCAGACGGACACGCTGGACCCCGTGCTATTGCCCCTTCCTGGTGCCCGCAGTAATCGGTCCGGGGACGTAGCCCTTCGGTCCTGGGTTGGGCGCGGCGAAGTTGTGGGAACCGAAGATGTAGACGGGCATGCTTGCTGGCGCGTCGAGGTGAGGCCCGAAGTCCGAGGCCGGTCGATCAAGAAACACATCATCTGGCTGGACCCAACCGTGGGGTTCTGTCCGCGGCTGGTGAAGATAGTGTGGAGGACCGGTGGTGCGAGCGTTTTCCGGTTTGAGGACTACTTCGAGGTTTGCCCGGGCATCTGGTTTCCGCGCGCATTGACCTGCAAAGTGCCTCCAGACCCAGGGGACGAGATCGAGCCCGGGGGCGAAAAGCGTACCCTCTTGTATGCCAGACTTGAGGACGTCAAGTGCGGCGCCACAATGTCAAAAGAGGACGCAACGGTTCGCTTTCCCTCGGGCGCGAGAGTGAGAGTGTGGGTAAGTGAGGAGGAATACGAATACGTTCAGCCATAACCGCCCGGTGCCCCTGGCGCTGCCGCTCGTCTTCCTGGTTCTTGTGATAACCGCCGGTGACTGCGCCGAGACGGACGCTCTTTGCGGGCCGAAGAGCCTGGCTGTCGTCTGCCGGAGCCTTGGCCTTGAGGCAAGCTTAGAAGAGATCGCGCAGTTGTGCGGCTACGACGAGAAGGCAGGCACGACCTTGCTCGGCCTGCAGAACGCCGCCAAGGGGAAGGGTCTCCAGGCTGTTGGCGTGAAGATAGGCGTGGAGGAGCTGGCTGCGCTGAAGGTTCCCGCCATCGCGCACCTCTGGGGCAGCCACTTCGTGGTTGTGGAGGCGGGAGAGGCGGACAACGTGAAAGTCACCAACCCGCCGGACGAGCCAATACTCGTCAAGAAAGAGGACTTCAAGAAGGTCTACTCCGGCTTTGCCCTGCTTTTCGCAAAAGACACCAGCCTCTTTCCAACGCCGAAACCTGAGGGGCCGGACCTGCGGTTTGACGCATATGCGTGGGACTTCGGCACGGTCAACCAGGGCGACCAGAGCGAGCATGTGTTCAAGTGCCGGAATGCCGGGAACGAGGACCTGGTGATCTCCAAGGTGGAGACCTCGTGCGGTGACTGCCTGGTTCCAATGGGAGGCCCCCAGACTATACCTGTCGGCGGCTCGGCCGAGATCAGGACGCTTCTCACTACGGCCAACCAGCGGCGTGGCGTGGCGAAGGAGTTGTTAGTTACCTCGAACGACCCGATATCGCCGGTAGTGCATCTTGCCGTCGCCGGATACGTCAGGCCGGCGCGACTCCTGTTGCTGCCTGGAAGCGTCAACTTCGGCAATCCGCGCCGGACGGAGAGCGCCATGGCGGAAGTGTACGTGCCCAGCTTTGAAGAGGACAAGATCGAGGTCACGTCTGTTTCCTCCAACTCGCCTCACGTGACCGTGGAGGTTGCTCCAAGCAAGCACAAGGAGCGCCCAGGCTGTGTCGTAACTGCCGCCCTCAGGCCCGGAGCGCCGCTAGGCGAGCTCAAGGCCGCCATCACCATCGTCTCAAACCACTGGAAGCAGCCGAAGGTGGAAGTTCCTGTCACCGCCACCATCCGCGGCAGCATTGACCTGGACCGCGAATCGTTCTTCCTGGGCCTCGTCAAGAAGGGCAACCAGAAGAAGTGCGCGGTCACCATCTCCACCGTCTCCAAGGACCTGCTCAAAATCGAGAAGGTCGAAAGCTCGCTGGACTGCGTATCGGTGGAGGTCGCGCCCAAGAGCGGGGGTGCCGATTCGGAAATCGCCACCCAGAATGGTTGTGTCCTCACCGCCACGCTCAAGCCCGACGCCCCGCTCGGCAACATCAAGGGCGAGGTCACCATCCACACCAACGACCCCGACCAGCCCATCATCAAAGTCCCGGTCTACGCGTACGTAGAGTAGCTTCGATCCAGGTCGCCGCCCAGTTGCCCCACCTCCCCCCATCCTGCTATCATGATACCAGTGGTATGAACCCCATCGCTGAATCCCAGGATGACCTTTCGCGCGCCAACGGCAGCCTGCCCGGTGTGAAGACCGAGAGCAGGTTCAGGGATGCCGGCGTCACCCTGAAGGCAATCCTGCTCGCGCTCATACTCATCCCCATCAACAACAACTGGATCACCGTGATCGAGGTCAGGTGGTACGCGCTCGACGGCACGTGTCTGCCGCTCTTCGTGACCCCGATCTTCATCCTGTTCCTTCTCGCGCTTCCCAACTTGTGGCTCAGAAAGGTCTGGCCGAGAGCCGCACTGCGGCGTGGGGAGTTGCTGACGATCTACACGATGATTGTGATGGCCGCAGCGCTGGCCTCGCATGATCTCATTCAGAACCTGTTCGGCGCAATCGGCCACGCTCATTACGCAGCCAACGAGTCCAACAAGTACGCCTCGCTCTTTTTCCGCTGGCTACCCGAGCATATGATGGTCAGCGACAAGCTCGCCCTGCAGGGCTTCTACCGTGGGGCGATGAACCCGTGGACCTGGCGCATCATAAGGGTTTGGATTGGACCGCTCGCGTGGTGGGGCGCGCTGCTTCTGGTGTTGATCACGATGATGATGTGTATCAACATCCTCATCCGCAAGCAATGGACCGAGCACGAGAAGCTTGTTTTCCCACTGATCCAGCTTCCCGTTGAGATGACATCCGACCAGGCAGTGAGATTCTACGCCAACCGCCTTATGTGGGGCGGATTCGGGCTCGCGTTCCTGATCGGACTGATAAACGGCCTCCACACACTCTACCCCTCGATGCCGTATATCGAGGGCATCAAGCACTACAACATCGGCCAGTTCATCGTAAACAGCCCCTGGAACGCAGTTACGCGCGGCGGCAACGGGTTCCAGATCACAATGTATCCGTTCACTATCGGTCTGGGCTATTTCATACCGCTAGACCTGTCGTTCTCGTGCTGGTTTTTTTATCTGGCGCGGAAGCTGGTGCAGGTGTTGGGCGCGGCCATAGGCTGGGACAGCGGAACACGCAACCAGTTTCCGTACTATGAGTCACAGTCCTCCGGCGCGTGGCTCGCGCTCGGGGCGATCATCATCGCGGGCAGCTGGGCTTATCTGAAAAGTGTTTGGAGGCAGGCGTTCCGAGGCGAGGGAGGCGAGCCCGCAGAGGCAAGTCTCTACCGCAAGGCGTTCTACGGACTCGCTGTCGGCGCCGTACTGCTGCTTGCGTTCACTCATCATATGGGGATGGCGGCCTGGGTGGCCGTCGTTTTCTTCGGCATCTATTTCGTTCTGTCCATCGCCATGACACGCGTACGCGCCGAACTGGGCACCCCACACGAGATATACTTTGTCAACCCGCAGCAGATCATGGTAAGCGTCCTAGGATACAACCTGATCGGACCGGCGAATCTGACCCTGATCTGGTCGATGTACTGGTTCAACCGCTGCTACCGGAGTCACCCGATGCCTAACCAACTCGAATCGTTCAAGATGGCGGAGGGGACGGCGATCAAACTGAAGCCGATGATCTTCGCGCTGATGCTTGCGACGGTCGTCGGACTGCTGAGCTCATACTACTCGAATCTGGCCTTATGCTACCGCGATGGCGCACAGGCCAAGTGTATGGGCTACAAGTGGTGGGTGGGGGCAGAGTCGTTCGACCGGCTGCGTGACAACCTGCTAACCAGGCCGGGCCTGGACCTAGTGCGGATAACGTATATGGCTGTCGGCGCGGCAATAGTGCTGGGGCTCGGCGCCCTGAGGAGCGCGTTCGTCGGCTGGCCGTTCCATCCGGCCGGATATGCGCTGGCGGTCAGTTATGCGATGGACTATTTCTGGTTTGCGATCTTTATAAGCTGGCTGGTAAAGCTGGTGATTGTTCGCTACGGCGGAATGCGGCTGCACAACCAGCTGGTACCGTTCTTCCTGGGTCTGGTTCTCGGCGACTACTTCATCGGCTCGATCTGGGCCATAATCGGCCCGGCGATTGGGACCCAGACGTACAAGATATTTATCTAACCCCGCGTGGCCAACGCAATGCTGAGCCGTGCAGAAACCTGCATGCGCGATTCAGCAACGAGTCCAGCGGTTGACGCAACAGCCCGAAATGACTGCGGGCGCATCCGACAGGACTCTGCCCCGTGCTCCTCCTGCAAAGACAGGCGCACCCGTATCGAACAGGTTGGTATATTTCAGGCGCGCGTGACGCTGGCCTTAGCGTGCAATGAGCGTGGCAGCCCTCACAATTCGAAGGAAAGCCAAGCGGCAATCAGGCGTGCCAGTCTACGTTCCACACTTCCTTGGCGTGGGCCTCGATGAATTGCTTCCGCGGTTCGACCTGGTCGCCCAATAGCACCGTGAACATCTCGTCCGCGCCGATGGCATCCTCGATAGAGACCTGCTTGATCGTGCGCGTTTCGACTTTCATCGTGGTCTCCTCCAGGTCGGTAGCGCTCATCTCGCCCAGGCCTTTGAAGCGGGTGACTACGACGTCTTTCTTATTGCCCAGGCTTTTGAGGATCTGGTCGCGCTCCGCATCATCCCTGGCGTAAAGGATCGTGTCCTTGCCGACCTTGATCCGGTAGAACGGCGGCTGCGCGATATATATGTGGCCGTCTTCTACTAGCGGCTTCATGTAGCGGAAGAAGAACGTCAGCAACAGGGTGCGTATGTGGCTGCCGTCAACATCGGCGTCGGTCATGATGATAATACGATGGTACCGGAGCTTGGACTTATCGAAGGTCGATCCGCCGTTGCCGTTGCCGTTCTTCTTGCCGCCATTCTCCTCGTCGAAGAGGCTGCCTTCTTCGGAGTCGGAATCGGTGTCCATGGACGAGTGGGTAATGCCCGTCCCTAGCGCTGCTACGAGAGCCTTGATCTCGTTGTTCTCGAGCGCCTTGTCCATACGCGCCTTCTCGACGTTCAGGATCTTGCCGCGCAGCGGGAGTATCGCCTGATAAATCTTGTTGCGACCCATCTTTGCATTGCCGCCCGCGCTCTGACCTTCCACCAGAAACAGCTCGCACTTAGACGGGTCGCGCTCTATGCAATCGGCTAGCGTCCCGGGCAGTGAGGAGTTCTCCATCGCGTTTTGCCGCTTGACCATCTCCGCGGCCTTGCGGGCAGCCTCACGCGCGCGGTGGGCGGTCAACGCTTTGTCTGTTATGCGACGCGCCGCCGTGGGGTTTTCCTCCAGGAAAGTCGCGAGCTTCTCGCCTACAATCGAGTTAACTATGCCCTCGACCTCCCCGTTTCCGAGCTTGGTCTTGGTCTGGCCCTCGAACTGCGGATTAGCGATCTTGACGGATATTACAGCCGCCAGGCCCTCACGGACATCGTCCCCCGACAGATTCGGATCCTTTTCCTTAAGCACCCCGTACTTGCGCGCATATTGATTAAGAACCCGCGTGATGGCGGTCTTGAAGCCCGAGAGGTGCGTGCCCCCCTCCTGCGTGTGGATGTTGTTCGCGAAGGTGAGGATGTTTTCCTGATAAGTCTCATTGTACTGCATCGCGACTTCGACTATGACGCCGTCGCGCTCGCCGGAGAAGTACACGACCTTGTGCAGCGGGTTCTTGTTGCGGTTGAGATGCTCGACAAACTCCGCGATACCGTTCTTGTACTGGAACCTCTTGAACCTGTCCTCTTCCTCCTGGGCTTGCTCGTTGGTGAACGTGATCTCTAGGCCCTTGTTGAGGTAGGCCAGCTCTCGCAAACGGCTGATGAAGATGTCCGGGTTATATGTGTAGTTGCCGAAAATCTCGCGGTCGGCCAGGTATCTAGTCTTGGTGCCTGTGCCCTTGGCCTTGCCGATGACTTTGAGAGGCTCGCAGGGCACACCCCGCTCGTATCTCTGATAATGGCGCTTGCCGTCGCGGCAGACTTCGACCTCACACCACTCGGAGAGCGCGTTCACCGCCGAAACACCGACTCCATGCAACCCGCCGGAGACTTTGTAGTGTCCTTTGTCGAACTTGCCCCCGGCGTGAAGCATTGTCATCGCAACCTCGACGCCCGATACCCCGGCTTCGCTGTGGATATCAACCGGTATCCCGCTGCCGTTGTCCTCGACAGTCACGGTGTTGTCGGCCCCCAGAGTCACATCGATCCTGGTGCAGGTGCCGGCGAGGTGTTCGTCTATGGAGTTATCGACGACCTCGACAAACAGGTGATGCAGTCCGCGCGTTCCGGTGTCGCCTATGTACATCGCCGGCCGCATACGCACTGCTTCCAGGCCCTTCAAGATCTGTATATCATCGGCGTCGTAACGCGCCTCTTCCTCCGGGGCGGCGCCTGGTTCGGAAGTCGGTTTGTTGTCGCTATCGTCTGCCATATGGTCCTGACTCCTGATCGACATCCCTGGCTGCTTCGGGATCACACGCGTTTTGCCGAATTGCCTTAAGCCAAGCCCTGAACTAGTGCGTCTGAAAAGTGTTTGGTGCGGTCCCGTACGTGCGCCGAGCCGCCTGCGACGAGCGCAAACCCTGCTCGAATCGGCGGACCGGCAGTTGGCCTGACCTATTTAAATACCAGCAGAATTCTGGCGGTCCCGAAGCTCACTGGCACATTTATATTGTAACATTTCGAGCCTCCGCGGTCAAGCTCGGCTTGGCTTGAAGGGGCCATTCCTCCTGGTGTGTGTAAAACAAAACTGGAGTGTGCAAAGTCAAATGGTTTGGGCATGTATCTTTCTCTTTTTCGACGGGAGAGGTTCGGGGTGGGGGTGATGAACCCCATCGACTGCTGCGGGAACTCGGTTGGGCCCAGGCTTGCCGGGTTCGTTCTGCGCAGTCGTTTCCGCGGCATAGAAGGGAACGTACACCGCTACCGAATCACCACCTGAACGGAGTTGGCAGCGGGATATTCCGTGATGGTCCAAGGCTGCCGTATTCGCACGCGTGGTCGAACGGTGTATGTGCCTGGACGAAGGTCATCTCTAAACAGCCGGACTTCCCCAGTGAGCCGCTGCCCGCTGTTATCTCTCGCGGTGCTGAACGCATCGCCGATCTCCTTGGCGTACTGCGGCTTGTCCGGGTTCTTGTCTGCGAAGACTTTCCCGGAAGCATCTTTCAGAGTCAGGTCAACTACTGCCGGAAAGCCGCTGATAGCTGCCTTCGGATTCTTGCTTACTTTCTCCACACTGACCTCGAAGACGTAGGGCTCATTGGTCTTTTGTATTCTTGCGACAAAGTCGCGATCTACTACTACATCTCCCTGTCTTGTTACTCGATGTGGGGTCCCTCGCTTGGCGCAACCACAAAGGACGGCACAGCCTACTGCGATAACGGCAACACCTAGGATGAATCTCATCTTTTAGCTCCTGGCAGAGTGGTGGAGCCTACCCCACCCATAGTGGATAGTTGGCTGGTGGCTCCATCTATTCTGTGCCGCTAGGTCCTCGTCGTCAACGTTGCGACCGAGCGCGGCGGCGAGAATCCAGAGATCCCTGTAGCCCATCATCCTCCTGAAGTTCTTCTCGGTTGCAAGGAAGCCGAAAGCCGCCCAGCGCAGCACCATCGAACCATCTTTCCAGTTGGTGACCCGGCGCGTCCGCATCCGAACTCCCGAGTGAGGGCTTTCGATGATGTTGGTAGTCGCTAAGCTCCGCCTCAAGCTCGCTGGCAGGCCCAGCCGGTTGATGGTGAACATCTCCGATAAACCCTCTCGTAGGGACGCCGCCGCACCTGGGTATTCGCGGTCGAACCAACTCGCCATTGTTTCCAATCGC